>CAMDXD010000205.1 GCA_945877995.1 Bordetella parapertussis | reverse complement strand
CTGACCGGGCTGCGCTACCGCTTGCTCGGCCGCTTCGCGCCCGCACGCGCGCTGGTCATGATCCTGCTGATCCTGCTGCTTGCACCGTGGCCTGCCGTGCAGGCGCAGAGCACTGGCGCCCGTACCGCGCTGATCATCGGCATCAGCCGCTATGCCAATCCCGCGGTCACGCCCCTGCGCGGCGTCGAGCACGACATGGCGAGCGCGCGCACGATCGCGAGTGCCATGGGCGTTCCCGAGACCGGCATGCGCGTGGTGCGCAATGCCGAGGCGACCAAGGCCGGCCTGCTCGCCATCCTGCGCGACTTCGGTGAGCAGACCCGGGAGGGTACGCGGGCACTGGTCTACTTTTCCGGCCACGGCACGCGCTACTTCGATTCCGAGGCCGGCGGCTGTGTCGAGGGGCTGCTCACCTACGACGGTCAGGTCATCACCAATGCGGAACTCGCTCAGGCCACGCAAGCGGTCGGGCAGCGCGCCGACAAGCTGGTCGTGATGCTCGATGCCTGCCACTCACAGGGCGTGCTGCCCCCGAAGGACGCAGAGACCCGCGGATTCGCCAGCGCCCTGGTGCCCAAGTTCAGCGCCGCGCCTGCGAACGCCTCGGCTGCGGCCTGCGCGGTGGTTTCGAACTACCGTACCCGTGGCCTGTTCACCGAATCGACACGGCTGGGTGCCTTGCGCGAGAACGTGGTGCTGATCACCTCCGCGCGCTCTGACGAGGTGAGCTTCGACGATGCGAACAACGGCGGCCTGGCCACGGTGGGCATTCGCGACTGCCTGCTCGGCAAGGCGCGCGATCTGGACGCCTCGGGCGCGGTGAGCCTGGAGGAGATCCGGCGCTGCGCGCAATCGTTCGTCACCGAGCGGCTGCGCCCGTATCCGAACCTCGCGCCGCACACGATCACCCTGTCGGGCAACCGCAACCTGGTGCCGGTGCCCGTGACGCGCCCCCCGGCTCCAGTTCCAGTTCAGGCCCAGGCCCAGCCCCAGGCCCCGCCCCAGGCCCCGGCAGCGCCTGTGTCGCCAGTCGTCCAGCCCTCCGTCCCCGAGGCGCCACCCGCCCTGCCGGTTACCCCGCCCGTATCTGTACCCGAACCCGTACCCCCGCCGCCCCCACCGGCGCTGGCCTCGCTCGCGACGCTGGAGGACATCGCGGCACAGGCTGACCCACGGCGCATGCCGGAGGTCAGTCGACCGGCAGGCCCGCTGCGTATCGGCCGCGACTTCCTCGACCTGACCGTCACGCCGCTGCGCGACGGGTTCCTGTACCTGGTACTCCTGGGCAGCGACGCGCGCAGCTTCTACCTGCTGTTCCCCAATGCGCTCGACAGGGACAACCGGGTACGCGCCGGCCAGCCGGTGCGCCTGCCGCGCGAAGACTGGCGCATCCGCGCCGCCGGGCCGGCCGGCATCAATCACCTGCTGGTGGTGGTTGCCGATACGCCGCGCGCGCTCGAGCGACTCACCCGCGTGAAATCCGATGCAAGGTCGTCGTTCACCTTCACGCTCAACACGCTGGACGGTCGCAGCGCGCTCTTCGACTTCCTCACCTCGGCACCCGCCGGCGGGACGGAATCCTTCGGGGCGCGGTTACTCACCGTGGAGGAGGTCAGATGAGACTCATGTTCGCGTCAGCATGCCTGTTGTTCACCGTGCTCGCGTTGCCGGCCGGCGCCCAGCCCTCGGCCAGCGCGACGGTGAACGATCTGGTCGATCGCCTGGCGCCAGCGCCGGCAGTCACGCGCGGGCTGCGCAACCTGGTGCCGGAGCCACGCAGCGTTGACCTGGTCGTGCAGTTCGATTTCGACTCGGCGCGTATCCAGTCGGCCAGCCAGCCGCTACTCGACAGCCTGGGGTCTGCGATGCGCAGTGAGCGGCTGGCCGGACTGCGCTTCCGCATCGAGGGCCACACCGATGCCAAGGGCAATGCCGGCTATAACCAGCGACTCAGCCAGCGCCGCGCCGACGCGGTGATCACGCATCTGTCTGACGCCGGTGTCGAGCGTGCCCGTCTCACCGGCGAAGGACGCGGCGCGGCCGACCTGCTTCGACCCGACCAGCCCTACGCCCTGGAGAACCGGCGCGTGCGGATCACCGCCACGCCGTGATCGTGCTCGGCATCCGCGTGCTCGCCGAGAACCGCGCCGGGCTTCACATCGACTGCAGGTACTCGCGCAGGTCCGAGTACTCGTTGTCGCTGAAGCCGAGGTAATCCAGCACCTTCTCGCCAACGCGCTCCCAGTTCGTGTCTTCGCGCATCCGCTGAGCTGTATCGTTGAGATGCTCGGCCAGGATGTTGATGGCGACTAGGGTGTGTGCCATCGGATGCGTGTCATCCGTATTGGCGAATGAATCCGTCTCATGGTGGCGCAGGATGGCGCTGCAGACCAGGTCGGACAGACCCCAGACGCGCGCGATGACGTGTCCGACCGTGGCGTGGCTGGTACCGTGGCGCTCGTCCTCGACTTCGGTCATCGGCCGCGGATCACCGGCCGCGATCCGGAGCGTTTCGCGGTAGTCGGGGAATCGCTGCATCAGCACCGGTATCCCGCAATCCCGGAACAGGCCGAAGGTGTAGCACTCCTCGCGCGGTACCTTTGGCAGCAGGGTGCAGATGTATGCGTTGATCGAAGCCACCTTTTCCGCGCTGTCCCAGAATCGCTCGAGGTTTGCGGTGTCGCCTACCGCCTTGCGCAGCACAAGCCCGGTCACCACACTGCGGACGTTGCGCAGGCCCAGCAGTTGTACCGCCTGCAATACATTCCCCACCTTGCGGCTCAACCCGAAGAGCGGCGAATTCAAGGTGCGAAGCATGGCTGCCGAAACGCCGACATCCTTCGTGATGAGGGCGTCGATGACCTTCAGGTTAGGGTCGTCCGATTTCAATTCCTTATCGAGGCTCAGCAACAGGGCCGGGCGGGGCGGTATCGTCACCCCTTTCAGCAGTTTTTCGATGCCCTCAGCAGAGACTTCGTGTTCCATCGGGTGCCCGATCGGTAAAGGATAGTGGCGTGTCTGCCTGCGGGAAAGTGCCGCCGGGCACTGGAGCCCTTTACGGACGCAACACACCTGCGGGGCACGGATGTCCCGGATGCGGGTTCCGAAGGGGCGCTGGGGTAAAGGTCAAATCTCAACCCGCCCCGGTGTCAGTGGTCACCCCACTGGCAAGGCTCGGCGTCAAGTCGAGCGAGTGATGCTTTTCGGCTGGATCGAAAAGGGTTCAGCGGAAAGAAGAGGTGGTAATTATCGGGAGTTCTTGCTTCGCGTCACATGGACTATATCCGGAATTCCGTACGCCAACCATAGTGCGATGGCGACGCGGCGCAGGCATGTCAGGCCCGATGGTGATACTTGCGCATCGCAACGCACCCTTGCTAAAGTCAGAAAGATAATCAGCTCGATATCCGTCCGCACGGGATGAGCCGCAGCACACAAGCCGCACACACATAAAGCGGGCAACAGGAGGAGGCACCATGACCACGACGACCGGCCCCCGGTATGTCGCAGACATGCTTCGCGCGTACGAAGTCTCGCATCTGTTCTTCGTGCCCCAGATGCTGCTCGAGACGCTGACTGCGCTGGAAGGCCAGTCGATCCGCCGCATCATGACCCACGGCGAGAAGGCCGCCGCCTACATGGCCGACGGCTATGCGCGCGCGTCGCGCCGGCCGGGCGTATGCATGGCGCAGCACGTGGGTGCATCGAACCTCGCGGCCGGGTTGCGCGATGCCTACCTCGCCTGCTCGCCGGTGGTCGCGATCACCGGCGGCCCGGCGCCGCACCAGCGCTACCGCCATGCGTACCAGGAACTGGAGGACTTCACCCAGTTCGACCACACCACCAAGTTCAACGCGCATGTCGACCACATCAAGCGCCTGCCCGACATGATGCGCCAGGCCTTTCGCGAGGCGACCAGCGGCGCGCCCGGCCCAGTGCACCTGCAGATCGGCGGCCACCATGCTGAGTGCATCATGGTCGAGGCCGACCTCGACCTGCTGGTCGAGCCGCAGTACAAGTCGGTGCCGCCGTACCGGCCCGCTGCCGACCCGGCGCATGTGGTCGATGCGCTGCGCCTGCTCGCTTCGGCCGAGCGCCCGATCATCGTCGCCGGTGGCGGCGTGCACTGGTCGGCGGCGCAGGCCGAGGTGGTGCGGCTCGCCGAGCTGCTGCAGATACCGGTCGCGACCTCGCTCAATGCGCGCGGCACCATCCTCGACGACCATCCGCTGTCGGTGGGCGTGTGCGGCACCTATTCGCGCAGCTGCGCGAACCAGTCGGTCGGCGAGGCGGACCTCGTGTTCTTCGTCGGCAGCCACACCGGCAGCCAGGTCACCGCGCGCTGGCAGGTGCCCAAGCCCGGCACGCCGGTGATCCACCTCGACATCGACCCGCGCGAGCTCGGCCGCAACTATCCGGTGCAGGTCGGCCTGCTCGGCGATGCGAAGGTGGTGCTGCAACAGATGATCGACGCGGCCACCGGCGTAAAGCCGACGCCGCGCAAGGCCTGGCTCGACCACATCCAGTCGCTGGTCGCCGGATGGCGCACGGACACCGACGGCCACCGCAACTCCGACGCCGTGCCGATGCGTCCCGAGCGCGTCTGCCGCGAGATCGGCGAGATGCTGCCGGCCGATGCGGTGATGGTGTGCGACACCGGCCACTCCGGCATCTGGACCGGCACGATGATCGACTTCATGCGCCCGGGCCAGCGGCTGATCCGCTGCGCCGGCTCGCTCGGCTGGGCGCTGCCCGGCGCGATGGGCGTGAAGTGCGCGCTGCCGGATACGCCAGTGGTGTGCTTCGCCGGCGACGGCGGGGCGTACTACCACCTGGCCGAGCTCGAGACCGCGGCGCGCTACGGCATCAACATGGTGCTGGTGGTGAACAACAACAGCGCGCTCAACCAGGAGATCCCGCACTTTGACAAGTCGTACGGCGGCGACCCGGACGAGCGCGGGCGTGAGCTGTGGGGCTTCAGACCGGTGAGCTTCGCGCAGGTGGCCGAGTCGCTCGGCTGCCTGGGCATCCGCGTCGAACGGCCGGAAGACATGCCCAAGGCGATGGAGCGTGCACTGAAGGCGAACCGGCCGGTGGTGATCGACGTGGTCACCGAGCATCGCGCGTTCTCGCCGAAGACCTGGACAGGCGCCGCCGCCAGCGCGCATTGAAACAACGAACGACCGTGAGAGGCTTCCCATGCATGGTTCACTCGAACACCTGAAGGTCGAGGTCGACCTGTGCGCACCCGGTTGGGAGCGCATCATCGACCCGAGCCCACCGGTCGCCGTCCTCGCCAAGGACATCATCTTCGGCGAAGGCCCGACCTGGGACGCGAAGAACGGCTGCCTCTGGTTCACCGACATCATCGGCGACACCATCTGGAAGTGGACGCCCGGCAAGGGGCAGGAACTGGTGCTGCGCCCGTCGGTGAAGGCCAACGGCACCTGCCTCGACCTCGAGAACCGGCTGGTGGTTGCCGGCTGGGGTGGCCGTACCGTGTTCCGCCGCGAGCATGACGGCCAGTGGACGACACTCGCCGACAACTGGAAGGGCAAGAAGCTCAACAGCCCGAACGACATCGTCGTCACCCGCGACGGCTCGGTCTGGTTCACCGACCCGCCGGGCGGGCTGGTGAACGTCGGCATGACCGGCCCCGACATGCAGCGCTACCTCGACACCCAGCCGGTGTTCCGCATCTCGCCGAAGGGCGAGCTGTCAGTGGTGTGCGAGGACAACACGTATCCGAACGGCCTGTGCTTCTCGCCGGACGAATCGATCCTGTACGTGAACTGCAGCCGCGAGCGGGTGATCCGCGCCTACGACGCGAAAAAGGACGGCAGCGTCGGCCCGGCGCGCATCTTCCACCGCTACGGCGGCCCGGAGCGTGGCGTGCCGGATGGCCTCAAGTGCGACGTCGACGGCAACGTGTGGTGCACCGCGCCCGGCGGCATCTGGGTGCACGACCCGTCCGGCAACACGATCGTGCGCATCAAGACGCCTGGGCACCACCCGACCAACATCGCGTTCGGCGACGCCGACTGGAAGACGCTCTACATCACGATGATCGGCTCGGTGGTGAGCACGCGCATCAACATCGCCGGCGTGCCGTCGCGATGAACGGCCACCCCTGACCGGAGACCCGCATGGCCTGGAACTTCGAACTGATTGCCGGCCCGTACAAGGGCCGAACCGGCGGCCTCGCCTGGGATGGCCACGCGATGTTGTTCAGCGCGGTGGCAGAAGAGCAGGTGCTGCGCTACGACCCGAAGGCGAAGAAGGCCGACACCTTCCGCCGCTGGACCGGCCGCGTGAACGGCCTCGCGGTCGCACCCGACGGCTCGGTGTACGCCGCGCAGGAAGGTGGCCGCCGCGTCGTGCACTACCGCACCGACGGCAGCACCGCCCCGACCGAGGAACTGCTCGAGGGCGCGCACCATAACCAGCCGCTCGACGTGCAGCTCGACAGCCACGGGCGCATCTGGTTCGCCGACGCGTACAACGCACAGCCCCCGTACGGCCCGCCGGCGTATCCGATGCTCGACCATGCCTCGGTGCTGCGCCTGGACCCGACCGGCCCCGGGACGTATCGCATCGAACGCATCACCCACGACACCTGCGGCCCGCGCGCGGTGCTGCTGTCGAAGGATGAACGCACGCTGTACGTGGCCGACGGCGACGTCGAACGTGGCGACGTGTGCCAGGTGTTCGCCTACGAGGTGAGTGCGTACGGCAGCGTCGGCCATGCACACACCCTGCTTACCTTCACCGCGATCGACCGCGGCATCGAAGGCATGTGCCTGGACAGCGACGGCAACATCGTCGCCTGCATGGGCTGGAGCAAGGCGGGGGCGGGGCCTGCGATCGTGGTGATCTCGCCGGGCGGCACGATCCTCGAGACGCATGCGTCACCGGCCGATCTGCCGATGCGCTGCGCGTTCGGTGATGACGGGTTGAAGAGCCTGTACGTGACGGCGGGTGATGGCGGGTTGTACCGCGCGACGGATACCGGACGAGGCGGCATGAAGCGGTAGCACGGCAATCCCGCCCGCAGGGCGGGGTACCGCAGCGGGCGGGAGGGCACGATGGACACGAAACGTTCGGCAGTGGCGTTGGCGGTTCTCGGAGCGGTGGTCGCAACGGCAGCCGGAACGGCAGCTGGCACGGCC
>CAMDXD010000204.1 GCA_945877995.1 Bordetella parapertussis | reverse complement strand
GTCGTCGCGCGGTGCAGCATTGGCATCGTCCTGTTCCCCGACAACGGCGATACCGCGGCGGAACTGATGGCCAATGCAGACAATGCCATGTACCAGGCGAAGGCTGGCGGGCACGGATCGGCGATCTTCTTCACCGAGGACATGAATACCCGCCTGCGTGACCGGATGCAGATGGAGCAGGACCTGAACCAGGCGCTGGAACTGGGCCAGCTCTCGCTTCATTTCCAGCCGATCTTCGATACCGTCACTGGCTGCCATCGAGGCGCGGAAGTGCTGCTGCGCTGGCAGCACCCGGAGCGCGGCAGCATCAGCCCGGCGGACTTCATCCCGCTGGCAGAGGCCACCGGTCAGATCGTCGGTATCGGCGACTGGGTACTCGAGCAGGCGTGCAGCAACTGGTCGCAGTGGAGCCAGTCCGGGCTCGTCGGGGCGGAGTTCCTGGCCATCAACATCTCCCGGGTGCAGTTCAGGAAACGTTTCTCCCGGCGGCTGAGTGCGCTGATGGCGCAGTACAAGATTCCGCCGCACGCTCTGGAACTCGAGATCACCGAAAGCGTATTGCTCGACGACCACCATAACGTGGAAGAAGAGCTGAACAGCCTGCGCGCAGTCGGGGTTACGCTTTCGCTCGACGATTTCGGAACCGGCTACTCCTCTCTGAGCTATCTGAAGCGCTTCCGCTTCGACGTACTCAAGATCGATCGCAGTTTCGTCTCTGGTCTGCCGGACAAGGCCGAGGATGTGTTGCTCGTGAAAGCCATTCTCGCAATGGCCAAGGGACTCGACCTGAAAGTCGTTGCCGAAGGGGTCGAATCACACGACCAGTTGCGGTTCCTTTCTGGGCAGGGCTGTGATTACGTGCAGGGATACCTGCTGGCGACGCCGATGAACGGGGAAGCCTACCGCAAGTATCTCGAGACGCTGGCGGCAGGGTCCGAGGCGGTCAGCCTCTCTGCGACCCAGAGCCCTCTGATGACAGGTACCTACCGCTGATCTTGCCGGATGTTGGCTGCCCCCACACGGATGCATGAGATGAAAGACGAATCGGGCGAAGGCATGAAGCGCCGTAGGGCTCTCGTAAAGGCCCTGCCGTTTGCATGCCTTCCGGTTTCCTTGGTGACGCCACCTCGGCTGCACGCCGCTGAAGTGCCGCTTGTGATGGGAATTTTCCCGCGTAACAAACCGGCCGAGACCACGACGATGTACACGCCGCTGGCCAATCACCTGAGCACGCGGCTCGGTCGAAAGGTCGTCGTGGTGACTGAACGGGATTTCGATTCGTTTTCGCGCGCCGTTGAGGAGCGGCGGTACGACATCGTGTTCTACAACCAGTTCCATTACATCCAGTCGTCGAAGTCCTACGAAGTGATTGCCCACAATGAGGAGTTCGGACGGGGTGCCGTGGCCGGCGCGCTGTATGTGCGCAAGGACAGCGGCATCACCGCAGTATCCCAACTGCGCGGACGCACGATCATTTTTGGAGGTGGGCGCGACGCCATGCTCGCCTACATCGCACCGATCTTCCTGCTGAGGCAGGCTGGCCTCGGGGAAAAGGACTTCAAGTCCGAATTTGCGGTCAATCCACCAAACGCGGTCGTTGCGCTGTCGCTTAAACTGGCTGATGCGGCTGCCGGTGGCGATATACTTTTGTCGCTTCCGGTCGTAAAAAAGGCGATCAATACCGACGAAATCCGCATGCTGGCGAGCACCGAGCCGCTTCTGTTCCTGCCATGGGCAGTGAATCGATCTTTATCCGCCAAATTGAAAGAAGAAATCCAGACGGTAATGGTTAACCTTGACAGCAGCGAGGCTGGTAAGGGGATACTCAAGGCGGCGCAGACCACCGGCATACGGAAGGCACAAGACAAAGACTACGAACCCCATCGCCGCATGATCAATGCGGTGCTCGGTGACAGCGTGTCGCCTAGATAACAGAACTGACAGTGCATGGAACAACCGCGTCCAGCAACAGCATCCAGCGAATTTCGAGCGAAGACAGTACTTGAGAGGCTGGCTCGCTTCCGGGTGCCAGCGCTCGTCGCCGTGATGGTCTGCTTCGTCTTCTGGGCGCATCTCGCTTCTGGCGTCCCCGTGTTCCGTTCGGATTCGCCTGTCGAGCCTGGTTGGGATCGTTTTCGCGCCGACTACGACATTGACCACTTCGGCGTGGACGGCCAGTTCGCGCGCGCAGTCCAGAACGGCTACAACCTCGTCTACCACACTGAGCGCCATGCGCCGCGTTTCACCCGTATCGCGGCTGGTGCCGTCGTGACCTCGTGTTCCGGTTGTCATTCGGCGGAAGACCTCGCCTACAGCTTCGTCAATTCTGATCGTGTTGACTCGAAGCTTGGCGTGCGTGTGTCATTCGAGGACCGCACGCGCTGGTGCTATGCGAACTCGCTCAACGGGTTCGTGCCGACCGTATACGATCCAGCGGTGCGCGACATACGACTGCTTGCGCGCGCAGTCGCGCGGCACCTCCGCCTGAGCGAGGGTGCAAGAAGGGACGGGGGATAGCAATGTCGATAGCGGGCTGGAGGATTTTCAAGATTGCCGTGCTGATGCTGATCCTCGGTGGCCTCTACGCGGTTGCCGTATACAAGCACGATGAACGCGAGACCATTCGACAGGCGCCTGTGGCATTGACCGCCGAGTGTGCCGAGAAGCTCTCGCGCTACGGACTGGTTGCAGGTGCTGGCTATCAGTCACCTTACGTCCTGCTGCGCACCGGGGCCGCGACGGTTACGAACGGCTACAGCGAAGATGATGTTCGAGCGATTCAACGTGGCTGCAATATCATCGAAGATACGCAGGGGCGCCTGGCAAGCGACAAGGAACGCGAGCGCTGGAACGCCACGCGCTTCATCCGCGGCACCCATGCCAGTTGCAACCAGTGCCACCAGGGCGCCGGAGACAAGCAGGACGCGGATGGAAACCGGCTGAAGGGTTCGCTCAGCCTCGGCGCATCCTGGGTGATGGCCGACATGTACGACCGGTTCACCGGGTTGCTGCTGCCGTTCGAACTGCGCCAGATGCAGTGCTACATCAACTCTTCGAACGGCTACAAGCCGAACATCGCCGATGACTTGATCCGCGACGTGACCGCCTACACGCGTTTCCTGTCGGCTGCGCTTGGCCTGCAGATTGGTGTCAGCTACGAAGAGCAGGGCGTGGACGAGATCCCGGCTTCCTTCACCGAAAAACAGGGTGACGACTACATCCGCGGCGAAGCGCTCTACAAGGAAAAGTGTCAGAACTGTCACGGCTCGCAGGGCCATGGCATCGAGGTCGCCGGCCATCTGGTAGGGCCGGCGGTGGCGGGGCCGAATGCATGGAACATGCAGTCGCGGAATTACTTCTACTACGTCGCGACCATTCTGCCCGGCTTCATCTGCCGCAACATGCCGCTCGGCGCCGAGAACACCTTGAGCAATCAGGAGTGCCGCGATATCGCCTACTTCATCAGCAACTTGCCGCGCCCGGCAGGTGACAAGCAGGGGCCACTGGTCGCCCTCCAGCAGCAGGCGCTGATGCGCATCATGCCGACGCTCCTGCGCTGGACCGAATCAGCGATGGAGCGACCCGCGCCGGCGCCGGTACACGCGACCATCCAGCCTCCGGTGGTGGCGCGATGAGCGCCCTGGCAACGCTGCAGCGGTACCGGCAGGAGGTCGTTCGCGACTGGCCGCAGACCAGCGGTAACCTGCTGGTCGGACTGACCCTCGCGCTGGTCACCTTGCCGCAGGCGGTGGCGTTTTCCGTGACCCTTGCCGGAGTACCGCCGCACTTCGGCATCTACGCAGCGATCTGGGGCGTCCTGTTCTGCGCGATGCTTAATCCGTCGAAGGTCTTCCACGGTGGGCCCAACACCGCGATGTCGGCCACGATCGGCGTCACCCTGCTGCCGATAGCGCCGCCGTTCGGCGCAGAGTACATGGGTTATGCGCTCACGCTCGGCCTGCTGTGCGGTCTTATCCAGATGGCGTTCTATTTCATACGCCCTTTGGGTCGGATGCTCGACCTGGTCAGCGAACCGGTGATCAACGGCATGATCTGCGGCATCGGGTTGTTCCTCATCTTCAAGTCGCTGACTACTTTCGGCGGCCTGCCGGTCAACACCGAGGTCGAGTGGCCGATGTGGATCGCCTGGCAGTCGTTCCTTGCGGTGATCGAGATCGGCAACCTGCACGCCATCCAGATCGGTCTCATCACGCTGGTCACCTGCGTTGCCGTCCAGCAGTTCCCGCGCATGCGTAACTGGGCGATCCTGTCTGGCATCGTGGCGGGAACCCTCTATTCGCAGTACCTGGACGCCAGCCTCGGGTCACAGGTCAGTCTTATCGAGACGATCGGCAACCTGTCCTCGATCGGGCTGGTGCTGCCTTCTCTGCCGCTGTTTACCCAGGAGTCGATGCCGGACATCATCGCGATCCTGCCCGGGGCGGTGACGCTTGCGTTGCTCGGCTTGTTCCAGACCGTCGCGGCGATGCGTCGAATGAACCGCAAGGCTGGCGGCTATACCGACAGCCGCAAGGCAATCTTCTCAGATGCGGCGTCGAACTGCCTGCTGCCGTTCCTGTCGTCGCTCCCGACCTGCGCATCATTCAACCGGATGTGGCTGGTGCACCGGCTGGGCAGCCACAGCCGGCTTTCGATCATGAGTTCAGCAGTCTGGCTGCTGGTACTCGTGCTGTTCCTCGCCCAGTTGATCGCCATCATCCCGATGCCCGCGATGGCCGCGGTCATCATGCTGCTCGGCGCGAACATGATCAACTGGGAGGACATCAAGCCGCACTTCAAGGACAGCCGCGAGTCCATCGTGTTCCTCGCCTCGTTCCTGTCGGTTCTGTTCCTCGACCTGTTCGGCGCGGTCATCGTCGGTTCGGTGCTGGCGATTGCCTACTCCAAGTGGGAGCAGGCGCACCCGAACATCAGCCTCAGCGGCAACCAGCTGAAGATCCGAGGCAACCTCTACTACGGCTCATTGCCGGTGATCGAGGCCATGTACCACCGGGCGATCGCACGCGAAGGCAGTGTCGTGATCGATTTCTCCGAGTGCTTCTATATCGATCGCGAGGGCATCCGCTGGCTGAAGGCAGCCAAGGACGCGGAGCAGGCCGCCCTGTCGGACCGCCGTCGTCACGACGATCGGCGTGAGGTCGAGCGGCGCGCAGCGTCCGATGGCAGTCGCCGTGCCGGGCGCCGGCGCGACAAGCCCGATCGCCGGCAGCGCTCCGAGTTCTGACCAGACTGCTGCGGGCTACAGGTTGCAGAAGGTGAGGTCGAACGCAATGTCGGCCTCGATCACCTTCGGACGGTCGCTGCCCGGGATCTGCTGTGTGAAGCGGATGTTCAGCATGTACCGGTTGGCGCTGACTTCCGGCACGCAGGGCAAGTCGCGCGCGACACGAACCCGCACCAGTTGTACCGCGCGTCCGGCGAGCATCTGCTGGAAAACCCCCTGCGCGGCTACCCGTTGCGACGACTTGCCACTGTCGCGCAGGATTCGCAGCACGATGGTCAGGCTGTCGCGCAGCGGCAGGAAATGCGCCATCCACTGGCCGATGTCGGCGCGACGTTCCTCGATCGGCCGGTGCTGCCAGTAGTGGTAGGTCGGCAGATCGAACTCGCACACGCCGCCCGGGATGTTCGAGCGCTGCCGGATGCTCATCAGCCATTCGTTGTCGCGGACGTCCTGGCCGATCTTGCCGGTCAGCTTGTAGAGGCTGCCGGCCGCCTGGTCGATGTCTTGCAGTACGGCATCCAGGGCGTCGACCGAGATCTGCGGGTTGCTGCGAAGTGCCTCGAGCGAATGCTTCTGGCGCTCCAGTTCCTGCAGCAGGTCCGACTTCAGGTCGGCGCGGCTCGCCACCTCGATGATCTCGAACAACGTGACCAGCGCGACGTGGTGCTCGAGCGGATGGTCGCGCGAAACGAAATAGGCAAGCTTGTCGTAGAGGTCTTCCAGCCTGAGCAGCGTTCGCGTGCGCTCATTCAGTGGAAACTCGTAGTCGATCACGATAGCTGCGGTCTGCTCGGGTAGCGTGTGCGAATCGAACATGCTTTTTCGCGGGATCCTGCGGCGCTGTTACCGGAGATCAACGAAGCACGGCTGTTCAGTTCAGGCGTCTGGCGAGCGGGGACGCGCTGCCGAACGTTTCGATTGCGCGAGGCGCAGGTACTGCTGGTGCAACTTTTCGACCTGCAGCGCGAGCGCGAACTCTTCACCGTCATTGTCGATCACATCGTTCGCCATCGCGAGTCGCTGCTCGCGCGTTGCCTGAGCTGCGATGATGGCCGTCACTTGCTCCCGGGACAGCTTGCTGCGCTGCATTACCCGAGCTATCTGCCCTTCGCACGAACAGTCTACCACCAATATCCGGTCCATCCGATCACGGTATCCACTGCTGCCCGACAGCAGTGGTACCGCCAGCAGGGTATAGGGTGCTGCAGTGTGGTCGAGCGCCTGCCCGGCTGCTGCCCGGATCATCGGATGCAGGATCGCTTCCAGCCGTGCTCGCTCGCCCGGATCAGAGAACGCTCGCTCGCGCATCCAGCCGCGGTCGAGTGCACCATCCAGCCCGGCCGCCGCCGGACCGAATGCATTCATGATCGCCGGCATCGCATCTCCGCCCGGGCCGGTCAGGGCGTGGGCGAGGGCGTCGGTGTCGACCAGCGCGGCTCCGAGCGCGACGAACAGGTTGGCCACCGTCGACTTGCCGCTGCCGATGCCGCCGGTCAGTCCGACCACGAAGCGGACCGGCGGGGCTGTAATGGCGGCTGGTTCGTTCAATGGGCGTCAAGTCATCAGTTTGAGGTATCCGGCGATGATGTCGTCGCCCCAGACCAGTGCGACCACGCCGGCGATCACCAGGTAGGGCCCGAATGGCATCGGTACGCTGCGCCCCATCCGTGCCGCCGCGATCAGCGCAATGCCGATCAACGCACCGGCCAGCGACGACAGCAATATCACGAGGGGCAGCGCCTGCCAGCCGAGCCAGGCACCGATCGCGGCGAGCAGCTTGAAGTCCCCGTAGCCCATTCCCTCCCTGCCGGTAACCAGCTTGAAGCCCCAGTAGACGGTCCACAACGCCAGGTAGCCCGCAGCGGCGCCGATGACCGCCTCCTGCAGCGGCGCGAAAATACCCCAGACGTTCACCAGCAGCCCCGCCCACA
>CAMDXD010000203.1 GCA_945877995.1 Bordetella parapertussis | reverse complement strand
CTGATCGCGATCAACAAGCGCTACAAGATCCCCGGCTCGGGCATCCGCATCACCGGCCTGCCGCGGCCCTGAGCCCGAACGCGCCCGAAAGCGTCCGAACGCGCCCACGCCCCCGACGACCGCCGCGATGCCGTCGCTGACCCTCACTGCGCTCGAAGGCATGCCGGAAGTCGCCGCGGGCGACGACCTTGCACGGCTGGTACGGGAGGCTCTGGCACGCAGCAGCATCCGGCCGGCCGACGGCGACGTGCTGGTTGTCGCACAGAAGGTAGTGTCGAAGAGCGAAGGCCGCCGGGTCGCACTGTCCAGCGTCGAGCCGTCGGCTCGCGCGCGGGAACTCGCAGCCGTCACGCGCAAGGATCCCAGGCTGATCGAGCTCGTGCTGCGCGAGTCGGTCGACGTGCTGCGTGCAAAGCGCGACGTGATCGTCGTCGAACACCGCCGTGGCTGGATCATGGCCAACGCCGGCATCGACATGTCGAACGTGGATGCCGGGGGCGAACATGTACTGCTGCTGCCGGAAGATCCCGACGCGAGCTGCAGGGCGCTGCGCGCGGCGCTCGCCGATGTCGCCGACTTCGGCGTGATCGTCAACGACAGTTTCGGTCGCGCCTGGCGCAACGGCGTGACCGGCACGGCACTCGGTGTCGCCGGGTTGCCCGGGGTGGTGGACCTGCGCGGCCGGCGCGACCGCTTCGGCCGTGAACTCCGGACCACGGAGGTCGCGGTTGCGGACGAACTCGCCGCGGCAGCCTCGCTGCTGATGGGCCAGGCCGACGAGGGCCGGCCGGTGATCCATGCGCGCGGCGTTCCCTACGACCGGCGCGACGGCAACGGGCGCGAGCTGCTGCGGCCGAAATCCATGGACATGTTCCGCTGATGATCCTCGCACTCGCAGGCGGTGTCGGTGGCGCCCGGATGGCGCAGGGCCTGGTGCAGGTACTCGGTGCCGACGAACTCGCGATCGTGGTCAACGTCGGCGACGACTTCGAGCACCTCGGGCTCCATGTGTCGCCCGACCTCGACACGGTGATGTACACGCTGGGCGGGGTGCACAACTCCGAGACCGGCTGGGGCCGCGCCGGCGAAACGTGGAACTTCCTCGACGCGCTGGGCGCGATCGGCGGGGATACCTGGTTCAGGCTCGGCGATCGAGACCTCGCGGTGCATGTCGAGCGTACCCGCCGGCTGCGATCGGGCGACCGGCTGTCGGGCATCACCGCCGACCTCTGCCGTGCCTTCGGCATCCGGCACGCGGTGATCCCGGCCACCGACGACCGGCTGCGCACCTTCGTCGATACCGACGAAGGTGAACTGGCGTTCCAGGACTATTTCGTTCGACGGCGCTGCGAACCCGTGGTGCGCGGCTTCCGCTTCGACGGCGCGTCGAGCGCCCGCGTCGCAGCGCCGCTGGCGGCTCTGGCGGCGCTGGACAGCAGCGCTGCGCGCATCGAGGGCATCGTGCTCTGCCCGTCCAACCCATGGCTGAGTGTCGCGCCCATGCTGGCGCTGCCCGCCCTCGCCGCGCTGCTCGACGCGCAGGACATTCCAGTGGTAGCGGTATCACCGATCGTGAGCGGTGCAGCGGTCAAGGGCCCTGCGGGGAAGATCATGCGTGAACTGGGCCATGCGGTCGACGTATCGGGCGTAGTCACGCATTACGGTGCGCGCGTCGGTGGCTGGGTGATCGACGAGCGCGACCGCAGCCACGCCGGGGCGATCGCCGCGGCGGGCCATGGCGTGTGCGTCACCGACACGATGATGACCTCACCGGCCCGCTCGGCCGCGCTCGCGCTCGAGGCGATCGCCTTGCTGCGCAGGCTGGGCCGACGCTGATTGGACACGCAGCAGGCGTGGACGATCGTACCGATCCGGGGGCTGGCCACGGGCAAGACCCGGCTGGCACCGGTTCTCGACGCCGATGGCCGCAGGCAACTGTGCACGCACATGCTGCTCAACACGCTCGCTGCGGTCGAAGGGACGTTCGGCGGCCTCGGCCGTTGCATCGTGGTCAGTGCCGACCCGGCCGCACGCGCCGCGGCGGCCGCGCGTGGCGCACGCGCGATCGGCGATCCGCCGGGTGCCGCGGCGGACAGGACCCTCGATGCAGCGCTCGACGCGGCGCGCGAAGTCGCCCGTGCTGCCGGGGCGCGGCAACTGCTGCTGATTTCTGCAGACATGCCGGACATCGATGCGCACGCGCTGCAGGCGCTGCTGCAGGCAACACCGGACGGGTCGACCGTGCTGCTCGCGGACAAGTCAGGCAGTGGCACCAACGGCATGCTGCTCCCGGCCACCCTGCCGCTGCGGTTCGCCTTCGGCCCCGGCAGCCTGCACCGTCACGCGCGCGCGCTGGCGGCGCTCGGCGTCGATGTGGCCCGCTGCGGCGATCGACGGCTCGCATTCGACATCGATACCCCCGCCGACCTCGATGCCTGGCAGCGGGCCGGCGGCCGGGTGCCGCGCGGTCCTTCCTGCGCGGACGGCTAGGGAAGGACCACCCGCGCGGCGGCAGCGCACGACCACAACTTTCGGGTACGTGCGCGCGCCCCCCGCGGTCCTGGCTTCAGCAGCCCCCGGCGATGCGGAAGATCTCGCGCAGCCTGTCGGGATCCTTCGTGTGCGCGAGCGCGACCATCAACAGGATGCGCGCCTTGATGCCACTCAGGTAACCCGACGAGATCGCCCCCTTGCGCACCAGGCTCTGCCAGGAGCCTGGGTATCCCTTGCCGGGATGGGGTGCGCCGGACGGCAGGCGCGAGCCGGCAATCACCGGGATGCCGGCATCGATCGCCATGCATACCCCTTCGTAGAAAGGCAGGTTCACGTTGCCGCCGCCGGTGGCCTCGACCACGATGCCGTCGACCTTCGCGTCCACGCAGGCGCGAAACAGCAGGTTGCTGGACCCCTGCACCATCCGGATCACGTGCACGTCGGGGCAGATATGGTCGACGTCGAGATGCTGGCGGCGCCCGGGCGCGGAGAAGAACGTCACGCCCTGGCTGCTGACCGAACCGATCGGGCCGCCGTCGCGGCCGCCGAAACAGGTCAGCAGTTCCGGGTTCACCTTGGTCGCGTCCACCGCCGAATGGATCTCGCTGCCCAGCGCGACCATCACGCCACGATCGCGCGCGGACGGGCTGGCCGCGATGCGCATCGCGCACAGCAGGTTGCGCGGGCCGTCGGCATCCTTCTCGTCCGCGTTGCGCTGCGCGCCGGTGACCACGATCGGCCGCTCGCTGCCGACGGTGAGATCCATCAGGTAGGCGGTCTCTTCCAGCGTCGCCGTGCCATGGGTGACCACGACGCCGGAGACCTCCGGGTCCTGCAGTACCTTGCGCAGCGTATCGCGCAGGCCGAACGCGGTCGCGCTGTCCATCAGCGCACTGTTGATGTTCGAGTGCTCGACGATCCTGACCTCGGCCACCTCAGGCAGTTCCGGGATCGCCGACACAAGGTCGGCCGCCGAGGCCGCGGACACATGGCCGCCAAGCTTCGCGTCGTACTTCGATGCAATGGTGCCGCCAGTGCCGACGACACAGATCAGTGGTTTTTTCATGGGGGCTTTCCTCAGTCCAGTTTCAGGAGGCGGCGGGCAGACAGTCCGAGGATCGCCTCGCGGTCCGCCGGGTCGATTTGCGAGAGCCGCTCGACGACGTCGACCGGCCGCGTGTAGCTCATGTCGGCCGGGCAGTCGCTGCCCATCAGCACCCGGTCGGCGCCCACCTGCCGGATCAGGTTCACCAGCGTCTGGTCGTCGTGCGTGATCGTGTCGTAGTAGAAGCGGCGCAGGTAGGACGACGGCGGGTGCGGCAGGTGCGCGAGTTCCTTGCGCACCTTGTGGCCGTGGTCCCAGCGTCCCGCGAGCGCCGGCAGCGTGCCACCGGCATGCGGCAGCACGAAGTCGAGCTTCGGGAAACGGTCGAGCACGCCCCCGAAGATCAGCGATGCGGCGGCGATGGCCGTGTCGGTCGGGTTGCCGATCAGGTTGCGCAGGTGGTACTTGCGCATCCGGTCGGCACCGACCGGGTTCACCGGATGCAGGAAGATCGGCAGGCCCAGTTCCTCGCAGCAGGCGTACACCGGGTCGAACGCCGGTTCGTCCAGGTTGAGGTCCATCACATGGGTGGACATGTAGACGCCGCGGATGCCGGGCAGCGTTGCGGCGCGCCGCACCTCCACCACCGCCAGTTCGGGCGCCTGCATCGGCAGCGTTGCCAGCCCCACCAGACGCTCCGGATGCAGCAGGTGCGCCTCGGCCAGTCCGTCGTTGTATGCGCGGGCGAGCCGGTCGCCGAACTCGGGAGAGGCCCAGTAGACCATCGGCTGGGTCAGCGACAGCGCATGCACGTCGACCCGGGCCGCATCCATCTCGCGCAGCCGCGACGGCAGGTCGATGTACGTCTGCTGGAAGGTCGCCTTGTATTTCGGCACCGCGAAGGTGACGTTGCCGCGCGGGTTGTGGCCGATCTCCACGCCGTTCGAGGGTCCTTCGGCTTCGAGCAGCCTGACCCATGCGTCGGGATACCAGTGCGCATGAATGTCGATACTGGTCGTCATCGGAAGGGGCTCCAGTGGCCTGCGGTTGCTGAAACGGAAACGCTGCAGGAATATACTCAAAAAAACAGCAAACGCCGCGACCGGAGGACGGATGCAACGAGCAACACGCAAGAGGACTGCGACAGCGCGGCGGGGGTTGGCTGTTGCAGGCGCAGCCGCGGCAGGCGCGATCGCACTGACGGCGGCGGCAGGCACAACGGCATGGGCGCAGGCCTGGCCGTCCAAGCCGATCCGCCTGGTTGTCCCGTTCGCACCGGGCGGGGGTACCGACCTCACCGCTCGCCTGATCGGCGCACGCCTGACGCAGCGCCTCGGCCAGCCGGTGGTCATCGACAACCGCCCGGCCGCCTCTGGCGTGGTCGGTGCCGACCTGGTGGCCAAGGCGCTCCCCGACGGCCATACGATCCTGACCGCCTCGGTCACCTTCGTGATCAGTTCGGCCCTGCAGAAGGGACTGCCCTACGACGGCTTTCGCGACTTCGCGCCGGTCACGCTGCTGATCGCGGCACCACTCGGCGTGCTGGTGCATCCGTCGGTACCGGCGAAGACGATGCCGGAACTCATCGCGCATGCAAAGGGCCAGCCGGGCCGTATCAACTACGGCTCGTCGGGGCCGGGCAGCATCGCCCACCTGTCGACCGAGGTGATGGCCGCGATGGCCGGCATCAAGATGACCCACGTACCGTACAAGGGCGTCGCCGCCTTCACCGCGGCAGTGCTCTCCAACGAGATCCAGGTCGGCCTGAGCAACCTGTTCTCGACCGAGAGCTTCTGGAAGCCGGGACGGCTGCGGCTGATCGCGCACACCGGAACGCGGCGACTCGACACGCTGCCCGATGTGCCGACGGTTGCCGAGTCGGGCGTCCCTGGCTACGAAGCCACGATCTGGTACGGTTTCATGGCCCCGGCGAAGACAGCACCTGCGATCGTGCAGCAGCTCTACCGCGAGATCCGCGCGATCGCAGAGACGCCCGACGTGCGCCAGACGCTGGTCGCGCAGGGCAACGACGTGGTCGCAAACACGCCGCAGGAATTCGCGAAGTTCATCAGCGCCGAGGCAACCAGGTGGGGCGATGCCGGACGGCGCCTCGGCGTGGCCATCGAATGAAACCGGCACGCACAGGACGAGACAGCACATGACCCTCGACGTACAGCACGTCTACGACTTCGACCTGCTCGGCGAAGTGCCAGCCAACCCGACCAGCCTGGAGGTGACGGCGCGGCGGCTGCTGTCCGGGCCGGACATCACCAGCGGCAAATCGTCGACCGTCGGCGCGGTGCTGCGTGGCGAGCACATCATCTGCACGCTCGGGCGCCAGGCGCGCGGCACCGGTGCCAAGGCGCACTCCCATCCGAACGAACAGTTCAACTTCATCCTGCACGGGATGATGATGAACGACATCGAAGGCGACCGCGTGTTTGCCGGGCCGGGCAGCATCCTGCACACGCCGGGGATGGTGGTCCATACCGGCCTCGCCTGCCCCGATGAAGACCTCGTGTTCCTGGCAGTCAAGGATACCCGCCACGGCATCGTCGGCCCGCCGGTCGACGGCCGCTACGACGGGCCGAACTGCTTCGCCGGGTTCGGCAGCCGGACCGGCGAACCGGCGGCGACCACCGCCCAGGCCCTGGCCGAGTGGCGCACGATGCCGCCCGGGCCCGGCAAGCGCTACGTCTACGGAATGGTCGAGGCCGACGGCCTGCGCGATGGTCCCGCGAGCGCCTCGCTGTCGCTGGCCGGCGAGGCAGCGCTGGCACCGGGCGTGCACGGACGGCTGCTCACCGGCGAACGTATCCACGTCGGGGTACTGCGGCTGGCGCCGGGCGCGGCCCTGCCAGCGCATGCGCACGACAACGAACAGTTCACCTTCGTGGTGGAAGGCAGCCTGCGGGCCGACCTCGATGGCGCCCTGGTGGAGGTGCCGAAGTACAACATGCTGCACCTGCCGGCTGGCCGGCGGCATGCGCTGCATGCACCACACGGAGCGCTGGTCGTGCTGGCACAGGATGCGCGGTCGCGATACGCCGGCTAGGCCGGCGCGGCAGCCACCACAGGAACCCGCGGCCGCATGAGAAACTTCGGCTGTTTCCACGCAGCCGAACCCACCCATGGATAGTTTCGAACAGGCCCGGCAATTGTTCCTCGAGGGGCTCTCCTGCCTCGGCCGGGGCGATCCTGAAGGCGCCGAGTCACGCTTCTCGGGCTCGCTGGCGCTGCTGCCCGACCGACCGTCGACGCTGACCAACCGCGCCGCGGCGCGCCTGCGGCTCGGCCGGCTGGATGAAGCCGAAGCCGATGCGCGCAGGGCGGTTACGGTCGACGATCGTTACGCGGAGGCCTGGTTGAACCTCGCGCTGATCGCGCTCGAGCACGGCGATACCGACGCCGCGGCCAGCCACCTGCAGACGCTGGTCTGGATCGACCGCAATCACCACCAGGGCTGGCTGCTGTCGGCGCGGGTGCGCGACCTGCAGGGCCGGTTCGAGGATGCCGCCAACTGCTACCGCAAGGCGCTGGCCATCAAGCCGGACGACTTCGCGCCCCTGATGAACCTGGGTGCCGCGCTCAACGATCTGGGCCAGTTCGCCGAAGCCCTCGAGCAGCATGTCCGCGCGTTGCTGATAGATCCCCGACATG
>CAMDXD010000202.1 GCA_945877995.1 Bordetella parapertussis | reverse complement strand
TCCTCGGGTAGGCCGACGGCGGCGGCGGCGTACCGTCGCGCACCCATCGGTCCATCGCCAGCAGCAGGTTGCGCATCAGCGGCCGCGGGTCGATCGTATTCGGCGGCAATGCACACACCCCTGGCGGCATGGTCGCGCCCATGATGTGCTGCGTGCCTGCGAAGTGGTACATGCGCACGTCGTCCGGCAACACCCCGTCGCGCCGGCCGGTGGGGTCGGTGGTCACCAGCGACTGGCCGCTCTGCCAGTACTCGATACCGGTGGTGGTGTGGATCACCTTTGGACAATTGTTGCGTGCACGGCAGCGGTTCAGGATGCCGTCTACCCGGCCGCCGAACGGATCGGTCTCGTCCTGGTAGGCGAACGGGAACGTGGTGTCCGGGAAGGCGAGGAAGCCGTAGCCGATGTCGGTCATCCGGATGGGCTGTGCGTAGCGCTGGTTCAGGAACAGACGCGCGGTCGAGATGTGCGGGTTGATCGCATCGAACACCTGGCGGCCCGCCTCGTCCTCGTTGAAGCCGCGCCAGGTGAAGTCGCGCAGGTAGCGGCCGCTTTGCGACGCGCCGTAGGCCAGCGTGCGCTGCACGCCACCGGCGAGCGGATTGGCTTCGCTGCGGTCATTGCGCAGGAACGAAACCAGGTCGCGCGTCGCCGCGAAGCCGATGCCGGTGACCGGCGGGTTCTCCGCCGGGTAAACGAATTGATACAGCACGCCGAGTTCGAACGGCGTGCCCGACGGCAGCAGGCGGATCGAACGCTCGCCTGCGTACTCCCAGCCCCCCGCCGGGACCAGAACCGGTTCGTCGGCATTGCGAACCCGCCGGTATAGCTTCGCCCGCGCCGGGTCGGTCGATGCCGCGCGGAACGTGAGCGGCATCGCCATCGCATTGCGTACGTTCGGCAGCAGTTCGTCCCAGACATCCTGCGCCAGCCCCGGGGCCGAGGGAACCTGGATGCGCAGCGCCCCGCCCGTCGCCGGCAACTGGTGGATCCAGCCGCTCCACACGAGCGTGATCCCCTGCCGCATCAGGAAGCCGTTACCAAGGTCGTCCGGCTTCAGCGGGTTGTTGGTGTCGCTGCTGTCGTTGAAGTCGCGCAGCGCACGCTTGTTGCCGCGGTTGTTCACGTCGTAGAGCAGCGCGCCGCTGCCCTTGGCGAGATCGACCGGCTTCAGCATGTCGAGGTCGGACACATACTCGACGCGGCCGCGGGCGTTGCGCGGCGCGAGTGCGATGTCGACGATGTCGCGGTTGAGCGGATGGGCTGGGTCGAGTTCGCCATGGAAGCGCCCGGTGATGCGCTCGTAGGCACCGACGGCGCCGAACCCCGAGCCCGGGATCACGTCGCGCCGCACGATCTCGATGCGAGTGACTTCAGCCTGTGCCGGTACGGGCAGGCCCGGCAGCACCAGTGCAACCAGCAGTACCGCAGCCCATACGGCCGGTACCCCGGCCGCCGATCTCGCAATTCCCATTTTCTTCCCCCTGATCATGGTCTTCCCTGGTTTCGACGAAGTCCGGCCGGCACGCCGCTCCCGCCGGACTGGCCTGTATGGCATCGGTCAGCGCGCGCGCAGCGACTGTCCCAGCCCGCGCAGCAGCGGCAGCATCGCATCCATCGCCGGCACTGGTACGCCGGCTTCATGCGCGAACGCATGCACCTGGCCGAACAGCGCCTCGACCTCGATCGGCCGTCCCTGCAGTACGTCCTGCAGCATCGACGGACGCTGGCCCCAGGTGCCGCGCCGCGCGATAGCAGGCAGGTCCATCTGGCCGCGCAGGTCCCAGCCCAGCGCGGCAGCAACCGCCAGCACTTCCTCCATCACCGACACCATCTGGCCGCAGAGGTCCGGATCGGCCGCCAGCGCGCCGAGGTCGAGCCGGGTCAGCGCGGCGATCGTGTTGCCCGACGCGTTGGACACCAGCTTGCCCCAGATGTCGCGCCGCAGGTCGTTCGACGCGCGCCCGTCGATGCCGCCACGACGCAGCATCGCGACTGCCTGCTCCAGCCGTGCGCTGCTGCTGCCATCGGGCTCGCCCAGGATGAAGTGGTTGCTGCCGACATGCGAGATCACGCCGGGTTCGACCAGTTCGCACGGGCAGTAGATCACGCAGCCGATCGTGCGCTCAGGACGCACCTCGCGCCACAGCGCGCCTTCAGGGTCGAGCAGCGGCAACGTGCCACCGGGGCCGGACTGGCCATGCCGCCACCACCACTGGATGCCATTGAGCATGAACACTGCGCTGCCGCCGGGCGCGAGCAGCCGTGCGATGGCCGCGGCCGCCCCCGGCACCGCGTGCGCCTTGAGCGTCACCAACACGAGGTCCTGAGGCGGCAGGGTTGAAGGATCATCGGTCGCCACCGGCACCGCAGCCTTCAGTTCCGTGCCGCCCGATCGAAGCGCCAGACCCCGGCTGCGCATCGCCTGCAGTTGAGGGCCACGCGCCACCACCGAGATGTCGTCTGCACCGGCTGCCAGCAAACGGGTGGCCAGGCTGCCGCCGACCGCGCCCGCCCCGAACACGCATACCTTCATTGCACTCCTCCGTCTGTCGCGCGGTTCGCCCGACACGGGGACAGCGCGCTCAGCCAGGATTGTGCGCCCAGTCGCAGCGACTTGCTGGGTCGTGGAATTGAGCTGGCCCATCGCATGGATGATCTGTGCAATTGCATCGCTCAGCTCGGCATGGAAGCGCTCCTTGCCGTCGAGCGGGATGCGGTGCGTGAAGTCGCCATGGGTGGCTCCGTCGACCGCGATACCGAGCATCTGCCGGACATTCCGACAGGCGAATCAACCCGAGTACCGCACTGATCGCGGCACCCTGGTGAATCCTTGAGCGCGGTTACCGGCCTTTCTGGCTAGCGGCCCGGAAACCCCATGCGCACGAGTTGTCGGCCGTGCCAGCCCGACAGCGCGAGCAGCGACATCGTCGCACCGACCAGTGCGAGGAACATGTCCCATTGCGTGTCCCACGGATCGCCCTGCGTACCGAGGAAGGCCACCGCCTCGTCGCCGCTCGCGACCGCGACCCACCATTCGATCATTTCGTAGAACGCCGAGAACGCAAGGCAGAAACACACGACGAGAAACGGCAACCAGCGGCTGCCGGCGAGCGGCGACCGGCGCAGCAGCACTTCGCGCGCGACGATGGCCGGGGTGAAGCCCTGCATCAGGTGCCCGAGCCGGTCATAGTGGTTGCGCGCGAGGCCATAAGCGTCGCGTACCCAGTCGAACAAAGGCACCTCGGCATAGGTGTAGTGCGCGCCGACCAGCAGCACCACTGCGTGCATCGCGACCAGCACGTAGGCAAGCGTGGTGAGCCGGAAACGGCCATGGATCGACGGCAACAGGACCAGCACGATCAGCGCGGGCAAGGCCTCGAGCCACCAGGTGAGGACATCCTTGGGCGCGATCGCCGACCACGCTGTCACGGCCGCCACGGCCAGCCAGAGCAGCACGGGGACCGCAGGACCCGGTACAGAAGGCGCCGTGCCCGGCAGGCCCGGCACGCTCATCTGCTGCCCGGCCCGGCATCTGCCCAGGCATTCGGGGTTTCGTACAGGCGCACTCGCGACAGCGCGACGCGCGACCCGTAGCGCGCGGCGAGCGCGACCTGCAGCAGTTCGAAGGCGGTCGCTGCCAGGTGCTCGGCCGTCGGCGGCTGCTCGAATTCGACGGTCCGGTGACCAGGAAGCGTCGCCAGGAAATCGATCACCGGCCGATCGTGCTTCCATGCGAGGAATGCGTGGTCCCATGCCTCGACCACGGTGCGATTGGCGATCGCCTTGACCTCGGAGAAGTCCGCCACCATCGCCTGGTCCGGCGCTCCATCGGCCTCGACCAGCGCGCCGACCACCGTGATCTCAAGGGCATAGCGATGCCCGTGCAGGTGACGGCACTGGTTGGCATGATGAGGAATGCGGTGCCCGGCGTCGAACTCGAGCCGTCGGGTGATGGTGACCACGCGTGTCGCCTCGTGTCGCTAGTCGCTGAAACGCTAGTCTAACAGGGCCATCCCGGACAGGATATGCGCCGCAGGCCATGACGCGCTATCATTGATGGTTTACCTCGATTTTCAACGCGCCCACCCATGGCACTCATCGTCCAGAAATACGGCGGCACCTCGGTCGGCTCGCCCGAGCGCATCAAGAACGTCGCGCAGCGTGTCGCACGCTGGAAGGCCAAGGGCCACCAGGTCGTGGTCGTGGTCTCGGCCATGTCCGGCGAGACCAACCGGCTGATCGCGCTCGCGCGCGAGGTGCAGCCAGAACCCGACCCGCGCGAACTCGACCAGATGGTCTCCACCGGCGAACAGGTCACCATCGGCCTGCTCGCGATGGCGCTCAAGCAGGCCGGCGTGGACGCGCGCAGCTATACCGGCCCGCAGGTCAGGATCCTCACCGACAGCGCCTTCACCAGGGCGCGCATCCTGAGCATCGACGAAAAGAACATGCGCGCCGACCTCGATGCCGGTCGCGTGGTGGTAGTGGCCGGGTTCCAGGGCGTGGATGCCGATGGCAACGTCACCACGCTCGGTCGCGGCGGCTCCGACACGACGGGCGTGGCGCTCGCAGCGGCCCTGAAGGCCGACGAGTGCCAGATCTACACCGATGTCGACGGGGTCTACACGACCGACCCGCGCATCGTGCCGAACGCACGTCGGCTGAAGACGATCACCTTCGAGGAAATGCTCGAGATGGCAAGCCTGGGCTCGAAGGTGCTGCAGATCCGCTCGGTCGAATTCGCCGGCAAGTACAAGGTCAAGCTGCGCGTGCTGTCTTCGTTCCAGGACGAAGGCGATGGCACGCTGATCACGTTCGAAGAGGAAGCAGACATGGAACAGGCGATCATCTCCGGCATCGCGTTCAACCGGGACGAAGCGAAGATCACCGTGCAGGGCGTGCCAGACAAGCCGGGCATTGCCTACCAGATCCTCGGTCCGGTGGCCGATGCCAACATCGACGTCGACATGATCGTCCAGAACGCAGGCATGCACGGCCTGACCGACTTCTCGTTCACCGTGCCGCGCAACGACTACTCGCGCGCGCGGAAGCTGATCGAGGAAGTGCAGAAGCATATCGGCGCGAAGGAACTGATCGGCGACGACCGGATCGCGAAGGTGTCGATCGTCGGGGTCGGGATGCGCTCGCACTGCGGCATCGCCAGCAAGGCCTTCCGAGCACTGGCTGAGGAAGGCATCAACATCCAGATGATCTCCACATCCGAGATCAAGATCTCGGTGGTGATCGACGAGAAGTACCTTGAACTCGCAGTACGCGTGCTGCACGACGCGTTCGAACTGGCGCACGAGCCGATCTGACCGAGCGCGACAGCCGGAGCAGTAGACGGAGCAGTAGACAGGAGCAGACGATGGACGAACTCGACAAGAAGATGATCTTCCCCGACGGGCTTTCCCGTCCCACTGGCGTCTGGAGCACCGTCACCGTGGCCCGACCGGGTCGGCTGGTGTTCGTGTCCGGGCTGACGGCCAAGAATTCGGCCGGCGTGGTCGTCGGCAAGGATGACATCCGCACGCAGACGATCCAGGTCTGCGAGAACCTGAAACTGGCGATGGGTTCGGTCGGCGGCACCTTGCGCGACATCATGCGGGTGGACGTCTACATCAAGGACATGGACCACTTCAAGGTGATCCACGAGGTGCGCGGCCGGTACTTCGACCAGGACCCGCCCGCCTCGACGATGGTGGCTGTGTCCGCCTTCACCCATCCGGACATGCTGATCGAGATCAACGCGATCGCCGTGCTGCCGTAAGCCGCCCCGGTTGGGTATACTCAACGGGTCCGGAGAGATGGCCGAGTGGTCGAAGGCGCTCCCCTGCTAAGGGAGTATACGGGCTTAAACCTGTATCGAGGGTTCGAATCCCTCTCTCTCCGCCACCCCGGCTATTTCGCATATAATCGGGGCAACGCGCCTGTAGCTCAGTTGGATAGAGTACTTGGCTACGAACCAAGGGGTCGTGGGTTCAAATCCTGCCAGGCGCGCCACTTTTTCCGACCCCCGGACCTCACGGTCCGGGGGTTTGTCATTCCGGGAACCTGCCACCGCACCGCAGCCGCTCGGTCGAACCGATCGGGATCGCTCCGTGGTCGCGCATGCGCTGTGTGATGATCGGATTGGTGATCGCCTTGATCGCCTCGCCCTCGAGGCGGCGCACGATTTCCGGTGGCATGCCGATGCCGGAGGATCCGTAGTTCAGCTTGTCCGGGTTCGCACTGGCGAAGGCGGTGAACTCCGTCAGGGTCTTCGCCGTCGGCCGGCCCATCAACTCGCCCATCTTCGCAGCTGCCTGCGCGACGGAGCGGCGCAACGTCGGGCGCCACCTCCGATCGCCAGCAGGCGAGCCGCGCGGTGCGTTCTGCTAGCATCGCCGGCACAACGCAAGTCCTGACACGACGGGGGGAAACCTGGTGTCCAGCACGATCGGCATGACGCCCGGGCGCGAGCTCGAAGGCAAGGTAGCACTCGTCACCGGCGGCGCACGCAACATCGGGCGAGCGATCTGCCGCTCGCTGGCCAGTGGCGGCGCATCGGTGATGATCAACGCGAACACATCGAAGGCCGAGGCCGACGAAACGCGGGCGATGATCGAGGCAGCGGGCGGCACGGCGGAGGTGCATGTCGCCGATGTCACCGACGCGGCCGCCGTCGCGCGGCTGGTCGAGGCGACCGTGAAGCGCTTCGGCCGCATCGACATCCTGGTCAACAATGCGGCGATCCGCGCCGAGACGCCTTTCGCCGAGATCACCCATGCCGAATGGCAGCGGGTGATCGCGATCATCCTCGATGGTGCATTCCTCGCGACGCAGGCCTGCCTGCCGCACCTGTCGAAGGCCGGCGGTGCGGTGGTGATGATCGGTGGCCAGACCGGGCACAAGGGCGCAGCCAGCCGCGCGCACGTGGTCGCGGCGAAGGCCGGCCTTGCGGGCTTCACCAAGGGCCTCGCGCTCGACCTCGCGCCGATGGACATCACGGTCAACAACGTGGTGCCCGGCACGATCGACACGGTGCGCGGCCTGCCTGGCGCACCGCCGCGGCCGGCCCACCGCACCAGCCTGCCGCCGCTCGGGCGGCGCGGCGAACCGGAAGAGATCGCGGCGATGGTGCGCATGCTGTGCGGCCCTGACGCGCGCTACCTGACCGGACAGACCATACATATCAACGGCGGGGGATGGTTGCCATGAGCGGCGGAACTGCAAAAGGAAAGAAGGGTCCGGCGATCTCGCCGATGATGACCACGCTGGCGGCCTACCT
>CAMDXD010000201.1 GCA_945877995.1 Bordetella parapertussis | reverse complement strand
CCTGCGGCCATACCGGCCTGCTTGCAGCTTTACCGCAGTCTAACCGTCTCGCAGATTCACCATTTCACACACGCACCGATACACAGGGTGTCCGTCATTCCGGCCGTTCCGGAAGGACGGGGGCAGTTGCGGAGCGTGGCGGACCAACCCTAGGGAGTTTCTCGATGTCAGTCACCATGCGCACCATGCTGGAAGCCGGAGTCCACTTCGGCCACCAGACCCGTTACTGGAATCCCAAGATGGCACCTTACATCTTCGGGCACCGTAACAAGATTCATATCATCAACCTCGAGAAATCGATCGTCATGTACGACGAGGCGATGAAGTTCGTGCGCAAACTCGCCATGAACAAGGGCAACATCCTCTTTGTCGGTACCAAGCGCCAGGCGCGCGAGATCGTTCGCGAAGAAGCCACCCGGGCCGGCGCGTCCTTCGTCGACCACCGCTGGCTTGGCGGCATGCTGACCAACTTCAAGACGGTCAAGGGCTCGATCAAGCGTCTGAAGGACCTCGAGGGAATGGTCGCCGAAGGCAACGCCGAAAAGCTGTCCAAGAAAGAAGCGCTGACGTTCCAGCGCGACCTCGAGAAACTCGAGCGCTCGCTCGGCGGCATCAAGGACATGACCTCGCTGCCAGACGCTATCTTCATCATCGACGTGGGCTACCACAAGATCGCCGTGCAGGAGGCGAAGGTACTGGGCATCCCGGTGATCGCGATCGTCGACAGCAACAACTCGCCCGACGGTGTGCACTACGTGATTCCCGGAAACGACGATTCCAGCCGCGCGGTGCGACTCTATGCGCGTGGCGTGGCCGATGCGATTCTCGAGGGTCGCAGCCAGTCGATCCAGGAAATCGTCGGCGACGAGTTCGTCGAAGTCGAGGCAGGCGAGGAAGTCGTCCAGGCCTGATCGCCTGCGGCGGGGTTAACCGATCGATTCGAAGTCCGGGCGTGCCGTGCGGCTCGCCCCTGAAAGGAAGGATACGTCCATGGCCGAGATCACTGCTGGCATGGTGAAGGACCTGCGCGAGAAGACCGACGCGCCGATGATGGAATGCAAGAAGGCGCTTACCGAGGCTGCCGGCGACATGGCGCGCGCAGAAGAGATCCTGCGCGTGAAACTCGGCAGCAAGGCGACGAAGGCCGCGGGCCGGATCGCCGCCGAAGGTGTCGTCGGGGTGCACGTGTCGGGCGATGGCAAGCTGGCCGCGATCATCGAGATCAACTGCGAGACCGATTTCGTGGCGAAGAACGATGACTTCCTCGGGTTCGCGCGCGACTGCGCGGCACTGGTGGCGGAGAAGGCCCCGGCCGACGTCGCCGCACTGTCGCAACTGCCGCTGCGCAGCGCGACGGTCGAGTCGACACGCACGGAACTGGTCGGCCGTATCGGCGAGAATCTCTCTCTGCGCCGCTTCGCGCGCATCGAGGCGCAGGGCCGCATCGCGACGTACATCCATGGCGGGTCGAAGATCGGTGTGGTGGTCGATGTCGTCGGTGGCGACGAAACGCTTGCGAAGGACATCGCGATGCACATCGCCGCGACCAAGCCGGTGTCGCTGGGCCGGGATGAAGTGCCGGCCGAACTGATCGAGCGTGAGCGCTCGATCGCTGCGCAGAAGGCCGCCGAGTCCGGCAAGCCTGCCGAGATCGTAGCCAAGATGGTCGAAGGATCGGTGCAGAAGTTCCTGAAGGAAGTGACCCTGCTGGGCCAGCCCTTCGTGAAGGACGACAAGCAGACGATCGAACAACTGCTCAAGTCGAAGAGCGCCACCGTGAAGCGCTTCGTGCTTTTCCTCGTCGGCGAAGGCATCGAGAAGAAACAGGTCGATTTCGCCGCCGAAGTGGCGGCCGCGGCAAAGGGAGTCTGATCCCGCATGGCCGACCACCACGACCAGCCGGCGACGACACCCGCGGGAAGCCCGGCGGCACGAGGGCCTGCGTATCGCCGGATCCTGCTCAAGCTGTCGGGCGAAGCCCTGATGGGGCCGGACCAGTTCGGCATCAACCGACCGACGATCGCCCGAATCGTCGAGGAGGTTGTCGACGTGGTCCGGCTCGGCGTGCAGACCGCGGTGGTGATCGGCGGCGGCAATATCTTTCGCGGCGTCGCGCCCGGCGCGGCCGGCATGGACCGTGCAACGGCCGACTACATGGGCATGCTGGCGACGATCATCAACGCACTCGCGTTGCAGGATGCGCTGCGCAAGGCCGGCATCGAGACCCGTGTCCAGTCGGCGCTGACCGTCGAGCAGGTCGCCGAACCGTACATCCGCGGCAAGGCGATGCGCTACCTCGAAGAGGGCCGGGTCGTCATCTTCGCGGCTGGAACAGGAAACCCCTTCTTCACGACGGATACAGCGGCCGCGTTGCGCGGGATGGAGATGGGCGTTGATATCGTGCTGAAGGCGACCAAGGTCGACGGCATCTATACCGACGACCCGCAGCGCAATCCTGCGGCGACCCGCTACGAGTCGCTGACGTTCGACGAGGCGGTCAACAAGCAGCTCAAGGTGATGGATGCGACGGCACTGACGCTGTGCCGCGACCAGAACCTGCCGATACGTGTCTTCAGCATCTTCAAGCCGGGCGCGCTCAGGCGCGTGGTTTCCGGCGACAATGAAGGCACGCTGGTTCATTCCTGATCAGTGCGGAGCAGCCCATGATTGCAGAGATCAAGAAGAACGCCGAACAGAAGATGGTCAAGAGCGTCGAGGCGCTCAAGGCCAACCTGGCGAAGGTACGCACCGGGCGTGCGCATCCCGGCATCCTCGACCATATCCAGGTCGACTATTACGGTTCGCCGACGCCGATCACCCAGGTGGCCAACATTACCCTGATCGACGCCCGCACGATCGGGGTCACGCCCTGGGAAAAGAAGATGGCCAGCACGATCGAGAAGGCTATCCGCGACTCCGATCTCGGGCTGAATCCTTCGACCACCGGCGAACTGGTCCGTGTGCCGATGCCCTCGCTGACCGAAGAGCGTCGTCGCGACCTGATCAAGGTGGTGCGCGGCGAGGGCGAGGACGCGAAGGTGGCGGTGCGCAACGTCCGGCGCGATGCGAATGCTGAACTCAAGGCGCTTCTTAAGGACAAGAAGGTCGCCGAGGACGATGAGCGTCGCGCCCAGGACGACGTGCAGAAGCTCACCGACCGGTTCATCACTGACATCGACAAGGCGCTCCAGGTCAAGGAAGCCGAACTGCTGGCGGTCTGAAGCCATGTCCAGGCGCCAGGAGGCGATGGTACCCGGGGTGTCTCCGGTAGATATGCCGCGCCACGTTGCCATCATCATGGACGGCAACGGCCGCTGGGCGCGCCAGCGGATGCTGCCGCGCGTTGCCGGTCATCGTCGTGGCGTGAATGCCGTGCGGGCAACCGTGCAGGCGTGCTGCGAACTCGGTATCGAACACCTGACGCTGTTCGCTTTCAGCAGCGAGAACTGGCGGCGGCCGCCCGATGAAGTGTCGGCGCTGATGGAATTGTTCGCGACGGCGATCGGGCAGGAGATATCCCGCCTGCACGAGCACGGCGTACGGTTCCGGGTGGTGGGCGACCAGGCGCGCTTCGAACCCGGCCTGCAGAAGCTCATTCAGGACGCCGAGGCTACCACCCGCGACAACGCCCGCATGACGCTGACCATCGCGGCCAATTACGGTGGCCGCTGGGATATCACCCAGGCGGTCAATCGCGCGCTGGCTGCGCGGGCAGCGTCCGGGCAGGGTGGTGCCGATGCGCCACTGCGCGAGGCAGAAATCGCCGCGTACCTCGCGCTCGAGCATGCGCCAGAACCCGATCTTTTCATCCGTACCGGCGGGGAGACCCGCATCAGCAACTTCCTGCTGTGGCAGCTCGCCTATACCGAGTTGTGGTTCACCGAGACGCTCTGGCCCGATTTCGGCGCAACTGACGTGCAGGCCGCGGTCGAGGCCTACCGTAATCGCGAGCGGCGTTTCGGCCGCACCAGCGACCAGGTCCAGCGGGAGGCTGGTCATTTGCATGCTGCCGAGCGGCTCGTGCTGTCGGGTCCGGACGAGCAGGCAGGGTTGCCCAGGGGCGTCGGCGCGCGGTGACTACTCGCGCATTGGTGCAGGGGCTCGGCTGAGCATGCTCCGGCAGCGGATAGCGACAGCCGTCGTCCTTATCGGCCTTTGTGTGGCCGGGCTCTGGTTCGTGCCGCACTGGGCTTGGACGCTGGGCGTCGCGGCATTCTTCACGGTCGGCGCGTACGAGTGGGCAAGGCTCACCGCGCTGGGCAGGGCGGCCACGGTGATGTTCTGTACCGCGGTGGCGGCCTCGATCGGCGCGCCGGTCGCCGGCGTGCCGATCGCATGGATGGCGGCTGGATGGGCGGTGGCCGGCATCGCATGGGCGATGCTGATGCCGGCCTTCCTTGCCCGTGCGGCCGCGGTTCGCAAGGCCTCTATCCCGGTCGGCTGGCTGGTGCTGGCGCCGGCGGGCGCGGCCCTGGCATGGCTTGGCCAGTGGCCCTGGCAACTGCTGTCGCTGCTATGCATCGTGTGGTTCGCCGACACCGGCGCGTACTTTGCCGGCCGGGCGTTCGGTCGCTACAAGCTTGCCCCGTCCATCAGCCCGGGCAAGACCTGGGAAGGGGTGGCCGGCGGGGCGGCTTGCGTGGCGCTCTACGTGTTCGTGCTTCAGGCCTGCGGAGACGCGGTCGCGGGACCGCTGGCTGGCGCCCCGGGCTGGGCACTCGCCCTGACGCTTACCGCGCTGAGCGTGCTGGGTGACCTGTTTGAATCGCTGGTCAAGCGCCAGGCTGGCGCGAAGGACAGCGGTACGCTGCTGCCCGGCCATGGCGGCGTGCTTGACCGTATCGACGGGCTGACATCGACGCTCCCGGTGGCAGCCCTCGCCATCTACCTTTCCGCCGGATGAGGCAATGACCATCCAGACACAGACTGAACCTGCCGGGCTCACGGTGCTCGGCGCAACCGGCACGATCGGTGTCAACACCCTCGATATCGTCCGGCGGCACCCCGGGCGCTTCCGGGTGGTGGCGCTGACGGCCGCCACCCAGGTCGAGCGCCTTTACGAGCAGTGCCTGGAATTCCAGCCGAAGCTTGCCGTGCTCTCCGACCCTGCCGCCGCCAAGGCGCTGACCGGGCGGCTGCGCGCGCGCGGCGTGCTAACCGAGGTCGCGTCCGGTCCCGACGCCTGCATCGCGGCTGCCGGTCACCCGGATGCGTCCGTGGTGATGGCGGCGATCGTCGGTGCAGCCGGCCTGATGCCGACGCTCGAGGCGGCGCGCCATGGCAAGCGGGTACTCCTGGCGAACAAGGAGGCGCTGGTGATGACCGGAGGCCTGTTCATCGGGGAATTACGGCGCCATGGCGCCTCACTGGTGCCGATAGACAGCGAACACAACGCGATATTCCAGTGCCTGCCGCGCGACTTCGCGGGCGACCTGTGCGCGGCCGGCGTACGCCGGATCCTGCTCACGGCGTCGGGAGGCCCCTTTCGTACCCGCTCCCCGGAGTCAGTGGCCGACGTGACACCTGAGGAGGCCTGCCGCCACCCGAACTGGGTGATGGGTCGCAAGATATCGGTCGATTCCGCGACCATGATGAACAAGGCGCTCGAGGTGATCGAGGCCCACTGGCTGTTCGGTGCGCCTGCGTCGCAGATCGAAGTGCTGGTGCATCCGCAGAGCGTCGTGCACTCGATGGTGGAGTATCGTGACGGCTCGGTGCTGGCGCAGCTCGGCCAGCCCGACATGCGTACGCCGATCGCCTACGGGCTTGGATTTCCCTCGCGCATCGATGCCGGCGTCGAGTTCCTCGACCTGCTGAAGACCGGCCGCCTCGAGTTCGAGGCGCCGGATCCGCGGCGGTTTCCCTGCCTGCCGCTCGCCTGGGCTGCCCTGGCTGCAGGGGGAACGTCCAGCGCCGTGCTGAACGCAGCGAACGAGGTGGCAGTCGAGGCCTTCCTCGGGCGCAGGCTGCGGTTCGGGGACATCGCGTCGGTGATCGAGACGGTGCTTGCGCAGCCTTTGCCAGGTGACGCTGGCTCGGTGGCTGGCGTGCTGGAGGCCGATGCCGCCGCTCGACGCGCGGCAGCCACGGCCGTTGCGCGCCGTGCCTGCTAGTATGGCCAGGAGTCTTCTCGCCATCCTCCGGAAGTGTCCGTCGCCATGCTGACCACGATCGTTGCCTTCATCGTTGCACTCGGCATCCTGATCGTCGTGCACGAACTCGGGCACTACAGCGTCGCGCGCTGGTGCGGCGTCAAGGTGCTGCGGTTCTCGGTCGGCTTCGGCCGGCCTCTGGTGCGGCGCGTCCACGGTGCCGACCGGACCGAATGGGTGATCGGCGCGATACCGCTTGGCGGCTATGTGAAGATGGTCGACGAGCGCGAGGATGACGTCGCCCCGGCAGACCTGCCGCGGGCCTTCAACCGGCAGTCGGTGTGGAAGCGGATCGCGATCGTCGCCGCCGGTCCGCTGGCCAACTTCCTGCTGGCGATCGTGCTGTACTGGGGGCTGTTCATGCACGGCATCCCGGGCATGAAACCGGTCATCGCAGAGCCCCCGCCAGGCTCGATCGCCGCCGCCGCGGGATTCCGGGCCGGCGACACGGTGCGCGCCGTCGACGGCGAAGCCGTGCTCCAGTGGCAGGACGTGCGCTGGCGCATCCTGCGCCATGGCGTCGACCGCGCCTCGGTGAACATCGAAGTGGTCGACGCGCGCGGGCAGCCCGCGGCGCGCGAACTCGACCTCTCGGGCGTGCCCACCGCGCAGATCGAAGAGAACTTCCTCGGCCACATCGGCCTCGCCGTGGCGCAGCCGAGGCTCGACCCGGTGATCGGTCGCGTCGTGGCCGGCAGCGTCGCCGATCGCGCCGGTATGCTCGCCGGTGACCGGGTACTGTCGATCGACGGCAGGCCGGTCGATGACTGGGGCGGGCTGGTGAAGACCATCCGCGCGCATCCGGGCAAGCCGCTCGATATCGAGATCGACCGGGCGGGGCGTGCGATGCCGACCGTGCGGCTGGTTCCCGACTCGTCTGAGGAAGGCGGCCAGGTCATCGGCAAGGTGGGTATCGGGCCGCAGGTCGACCCGGCACAGGTCGAGGCCATGATGGTCGACGTACGCTACGGCCCGCTGGAGAGCTTCCGCGAGGCGGTCGCCAGGACCTGGAGCACCTCGGTGCTGAGCCTGCAGATGCTGGGCAAGATGCTGGTGGGCGAGGTCTCGCTCAAGAATCTGTCCGGCCCGATCACGATCGCTGATTATGCGGGTCAGTCCGTGCAG
>CAMDXD010000200.1 GCA_945877995.1 Bordetella parapertussis | reverse complement strand
ATCAGCAGCAGCACGCAGAACCCCACGGCGATCGCCGGCAGCACCGACCACTGCCAGCCGAGGCTGACCGCGATCAGCGGCGCGGTCAGCCCGACCAGCACGCCGCCGGCCGGCACGCCGCTCTGCTTGATCGAGAAGATCAGGTTGCGGTGCTTGCGCGGCGTGAAGCGGATGATCACCTGCGCCGCACCCGGGTTGATCAGCCCGAGCGCGAAGCCGCACAGCACCGTCGACAGCGCCATCGTCAGGAGCATCGGCACGGCCGCCAGCGCCATGCCGGCCATGCTCAGCAGCGCCGCGACCTGGCCGGCGCGCGCAGGGCCGAGTCGGCTCACCATCCCGCCGCCGAAGGTCGCGCTGAGCACCGCGCAGCCGAACAGCAGGCTCACCTGGTAGCCGATCCAGGAGGCGTCCACGCCCAGCGTCTGCGCGATCTTCGGTGCGACCGTCGGCAGGGTCACGTTGGCGCAGGCGGACACCGACTGCACCAGGGTGATGAGGACGACGGCGACCCAGGCGGAGGCGCGCGGGTCGTCGCTGGCAGGCAGTGGTGTCGTGGCCGGGTGGATCGGGTGACGCTCCGGGAAGGAGAAACGGGCGCCCGGGTGCCCGTTTCGTGATCGACTGGGTCCCGATGATAGCGCCACTGGACCGGAAGGCCGGCGGTGCGGTCCTCGCCGTTCGCTGTGTCAGTCGATCGGCAGGTAGTTCACCTCGAGGATGTCCACCTCCTCGATCCCCGCCGGCGTGTGCAGCGTCACGGTGTCGCCCTCGCGCGCCTTGGTGAGGGCGCGCGCCATCGGCGACACCCACGAGATTCGCCCGCGCTCGGTGTCGATCTCGTCGATGCCGACGATCGACAGTACCTGCTCGGTGCCGTCGTCGCGCGCGATGCGCACGGTCGCGCCGAAGAACACCTGGTCGGTCCACTCGCGCGCGGCAGGGTCGACGATCTCGGCCAGGTCAAGGCGCCGGGTGAGGAACCGGATGCGGCGGTCGATCTCGCGCAGCCGGCGCTTGCCATAGATGTAATCGGCATTCTCGGAGCGGTCGCCGTTCGATGCGGCCCACGACACCGCCTTCACCACGTCGGGGCGCTCGCGGTCGAGCAGGTGCTTCAGTTCGGTCTTCAGCCGCGTGTAGCCGGCCGGGGTGATGTAGTTGCGGCTGCCCGCTGGCAGTGGCGAGGGCGGCTCGAGTTCGTCGTCGCCGTCGTCGTTGCTGCCGTCCGATTCGCGGGTGAAGGCCTTGTTCAATGGATATCCTGGCTGGTGCGGCCTGCGCGGCGTATGTCCGATTGTGCACGCAGCGCGAGCAGCATGCCTGCCAGGGGCGTGCAGGCGAGCAGCGCGAACGTCGTCGTGTAGGCACCAGCCCAGCCGTACAGCGCGGTGAACAGCGACGGCCCGACGAGCGCGGTGACGAACAGGAAGAACCCCGCGCCGCTCGAGGTGAGCCCGACCAACCCCGGCGGCGACAGCCGCGCGAGCTGGCCATGGAACACGCCGTTCCAGCCGATGCCGATGAACCCGAACAGCACGAACACGGCGATCACCGCGAAGCGCGGCCAGCGTTCGTCGAGCAGGCCGGTGACCAGGCACATCACCGTCATCAGCGCACCGGCCACCGTGAGGATGGTCATGCTGTCGCGCAGCCGGTCGGCCAGGAAGCCGAGCGATACCCTCCCCACGGTGCCGCCGAACTGTGTGGCACCGGCGATCATGCCCGCCACCACCAGCGAGTAGCCGATGTCCTTCACCATCAGGTTCACGGTGAATGCAGTCAGCGCGACGTGCATCACGTTGAACAAGGCGCCGGCCAGCACGAGGTAGCGGATCGGCACGTCCGACCAGACGGCCGGGATGCCGCCGAACGGATGCTGCAGCCACCGCGCGCGCGGATCGCGGTCGTCGTCCCAGCGGGCGCGATGCGGCTGCAGCGCGCCGACCAGCGCCAGGCAGAAGGCGGCGAACAGCACCAGCGCGCCCTGCCAGCCGAAGGCCACCGCGACCAGCGGCCCGATGATCGATGCGAGCATGCTGCCCAGCGGCACTCCCGCCTGCTTCAGCGAGAACACGACGTTCTGGCGCTCGATGGGCGTGAACCGGGCGAGCGCGTGCGCGGTGGCCGGCGTGGTGATGCCGAGCGCGATGCCGATGCAGATCGAACCGGCGATGATCATCGGCATGCTGCCGGCGCTGGCCAGCAGCATGCCGAGGGCGCTCGTGCCCAGCGTGCACTGCAGCGTGCGCGCGGCGCCGAGCCGGCGGATCAGGGTGCCGGTGATGAAGGTCGCGCACAGGGCGCAGCCGTAGACGATGCTGGCCTGGAAGCCGATCAGCGATGCGTCCACGTCGAGTGCGCGGGCGATCACCGGGGCGAGCGCGGGCAGGGCTGCCGTGCAGATGGCGATCACGGCCTGCGTCGCCGAGGCGAGCGCGATGACTGCGACGGCGGAGGGTTGGGCGCTCACGCGCATGGGCGGGACATCGGCGCGCAAGTATATCGCGCCGCCCTGCAGGCCCCGGGGAGGGCGGCATCGACGTCAGTACCGCGCCATGAGCGCCCCGGCGATTCATCGAAAGGCTTGTGCGCGAGGCCGTCCCGGCCGTCGAACCTGCCGGGCGCCCGCGCGCACGCCGGGCGCGCTATGCTGTGTTGGCGTGAGCCCCGGGCGCTGGCTCGCGAGCGCGTCGGTACCGGATACCCGACGCAGTGTCCGAATGCATTACTGCGCCGTGCGCGCGCGCCGTTTCCTGCCTCCATGCGTATCCTGATCGTCGAAGATGAACCGCTGCTTGCCGACGGACTGTCGCGCTCGTTGAAACAGGCGGGCTATGCGGTCGATTGTCTCGATGACGGCCAGGCGGCAGATACGCTGCTGTTGTCCGAGCAGTACGACTGCGTGATCCTTGACCTCGGCCTGCCGCGGATGGACGGGCTGCAGGTGCTGGCCCGGATGCGCAAGCGCGGCGGACGTATTCCAGTGCTGATCCTGACCGCCCGCGACCGGCTGACCGACCGTGTCGACGGCCTCGACCTCGGGGCGGACGACTACATGACCAAGCCGTTCGACCTGCCCGAACTCGAGGCCCGCGTACGTGCGCTGATCCGGCGCGCCCAGGGCTCGGCCAGCGCCGACCTAGTCGTCGGAGGCCTGAGCCTCGACACCGTCGGCAAGCGCGCGACGGTGTCCGGCGCCGCGGTGGAATTGTCGGCGCGCGAGTTCGCCGTTCTCGAGATATTGATGCTCAGGGCCGGCCGCGTGGTGGGTAAATCGCAGCTGTCCGATCGCCTCTACAGCTTCGGCGAGGAGGCCGGGCCGAACGCGATCGAGGTGTACATCCATCGGCTGCGGAAGAAGCTAGCCCCGTCTGTCGTGGGCATCCGCACCATCCGCGGGCTCGGTTACCTGCTCGAGGAACCGGCGGCAGCACCCGATGCTGACTGATACCCCGCTGCGCAGGCAGCTGCTGATCTGGCTGCTGCCGCCGATCATCGTGCTCTGGTCGGCCAGCGCCTGGCTCACCTACACGCTCGCCTACGGCTTCGCGACCAGTGCGTACGACCGGGCGCTGCACGACTCGGCGATCGCGCTGGCCGGGCAACTGCGCGTCGACCGCGGCGGGCGCGTGGTGGTCGACCTGCCGCAGATTGCGCAGAAGGTGCTGGTCTCCGACCTGCGCGACCGGGTGTACTACGCCGTATCCGGACCAAAGGGCGAATTCGTGATGGGCTACAGCGGCATGCCGGCGCCGCCGGCCGGCGGGCCGCAGGTGCTTCGTGCCGCGGTGCCGCCCGACCCGGTCGAGGACACCGATGTCGGGTCTGGTCCCTACATCGAACTGCCACCGCCGCTTTTCTACCAGGCCGAGTATCGCGGCCAGCCGGTGCGCATCGCGGCGATGAGCGTGCCTCTGGAGTCCCTGTCCGCCGGGCTGATCGATGGGCATGCGATGGTGCAGGTCGGCGAGACCCTGGTCGAGCGGCGCGAAATGGCGCGCGACGTGCTGATCGCGACGCTGCTGCCGCAGCTCGCGCTGATGCTGCTGATGACCGGCATCGTCTACGTGGGCATCGGGCGCGGCGTGGCCCCGCTCGAGGCACTGCGCCGCGAGATCGAGAACCGCTCCATCCGCGACCTCACGCCGGTCAAGGAAGACCGCGCGCCGCCCGAGGTGCGCCGGCTGGTACGGTCGCTGAACGACCTGCTCGGGCGCATGTCGGCCACGCTGGCGGCGCAGCAGCGTTTCATCGCCGACGCCGCGCACCAGCTGCGCACTCCGACCGCGGCACTGAAGACCCAGGTCGAACTGGCGCAACGTGCGACCGACCCGGTCGAGACGCGCGATCGGCTGGCGCAGATCCATGCCGCGGCCGACCGTAACGGCAGGCTCGTCAACCAGCTGCTGTCGCTGGCTCGCGCCGAGCCGGGGCGCACCGAACCGATGGCCCGGCGCCCGGTCGACATCGTCGCCATCGCGCGCGCGGCAACCGAGCACTGGGTGCCGCAGGCGATCGCGCGCTCGATCGACCTCGGCTTCGAGGGCGGCTGCCCGCGCACCGACGGGTCGGTGGCGGTGTCCGGCGATGCGCTGATGCTCACCGAGATGCTCGGCAACCTGATCGACAACGCACTGCGTTACACGCAGGCGGGCGGTACGGTCACGGTCGGCGTCGCCCGCGCGGTCGATCGCGGGCAGCCAGCCGTCCTGCTGTCGGTCGAGGACAATGGCCCCGGCATCCCGGAGGCGGAGCGCGAACGCGTGTTCGAGCGATTCCACCGCGTGCTGGGCACCGGCACCGAAGGCGCCGGGCTGGGCCTGGCGATCGTGCGCGAGATCGCGCGTGCCCATGCCGGGCGAGTCGAGCTGGCGCCAGCCGCCGGCGACACCAGTGCCCGATTCACGGTGGTGCTGCCGGTATCGGTCGGTGGCCCGGGCGCGGCCACGCCCGCCGCCGCATCGTCGGGTTGAAATCCGGCAGGCCGTCCCCATAACCCGCCTTTCCCGCCCTCCGACAACGCAGGATGCCATGACAGACACGTCCAACCCCCCCGATACCGCGCCGGCCGCAGGCGCTCGCGAGACCCTGGGTTTCCAGGCCGAGGTGAAGCAGCTGCTGCACCTCATGGTGCATTCGCTGTACAGCAACAAGGAAATCTTCCTGCGCGAACTGATCTCGAATGCGTCGGACGCCTGCGACAAGCTGCGCTTCGAGGCGCTCGCCGACGGCTCGCTGTTCGAGGGCGATTCCGACCTCGCGATCGATGTCGGCTTCGATCCGGCCGCGCGCACGATCACGATCACCGACAACGGCGTCGGCATGACCCGCCAGGAGGTGATCGACAACCTGGGCACGATCGCGAAATCCGGCACGCGCGAGTTCCTGTCCCGGCTCTCGGGCGACCAGGCGAAGGACGCGAACCTGATCGGGCAGTTCGGTGTGGGCTTCTATTCGGCCTTCATCATCGCCGACCGTGTGACGGTGGGCACGCGCCGCGCCGGCGGGCCTGCGGCGCAGGGCGTGCGGTGGGAATCGACCGGTGACGGCGAGTACACGCTGGAGGCGATCGAGCGGCCGGCGCGCGGCACCGAGGTCACGCTGCACCTGCGCGAGGGCGAGGACGATTTCCTCAACGCGATGCGCCTGCGCAACGTGATCCGCAAGTACTCCGACCACATCACCCTGCCAGTGCGCATGCACAAGGAGCGCTGGGATGCGGAGACTTCGGCCTACGTGACCGAGTCCGAGCGCGAGACGGTGAACCAGGCCTCGGCGCTGTGGTCGCGGCCGAAGTCGCAGGTCACCGACGAGCAGTACAACGAGTTCTACAAGCATGTCGCGCACGACTTCCAGGATCCGCTCGCCTGGGCGCATGCACGGGTGGAAGGCAAGCAGGAATACACCCAGCTGCTGTACCTGCCGTCGCACGCGCCGTTCGACCTGTACGACCGGCAGCACAAGCGCGGGCTGAAGCTGTACGTGCGGCGCGTGTTCATCATGGACGACGCCGAACAGTTGCTTCCGGCCTACCTGCGCTTCGTGCGCGGGGTGGTCGACTCGAGTGACCTGCCGCTGAACGTCTCGCGCGAGATCCTGCAGCAGAGCCGCGACATCGACGCGATCCGCGCCGGCTGCACCAAGCGCGTGCTGTCGATGCTCGACGATCTCGTCGAGAACGCGAAGGACAAGTACACGACCTTCTGGACCGAGTTCGGCAAGGTACTGAAGGAAGGCGTCGGCGAAGACTTCGCCAACCGCGACCGGGTCGCCAAGCTGTGCCGGTTCTCGACCACGCATGCCGGAAGCCCGACGCAGGACGTGTCGCTCGACGACTACATCGGCCGGATGAAGCCGGGCCAGGAAAAGATCTACCACATCACCGCCGACACCCATGCAGCCGCGAGCAACAGCCCGCACCTCGAGGTGTTCCGCAAGAAGGGCATCGAGGTACTGCTGCTGACCGACCGCGTCGACGAGTGGATGGTGTCGAACCTGCCCGAGTACGAGGGCAAGGCGCTGGTGTCCGTGGCCAAGGGCCAGCTCGACCTGGGTGCCCTGGAGGACGAGGCCGAGAAGGCCGAGCAGACGAAGACTGCGGAGGAATTCAAGCCGCTGGTCGAGCGCGTCAAGGCCGCGCTGGGCGAGCGCGCCAAGGACGTGCGCGTCACGCTGCGCCTGACCGATTCGCCGGCCTGCCTGGTGGTCGAGGAGGGCGACATGGGGATGAACCTCGAGCGCCTGCTCAAGGCGGCTGGCCAGAGCGTCGGGCCGGGCAGCAAGCCGATCCTCGAAGTGAACCCGCACCATGCACTGGTCGAGCGGCTGGGCGCCGAGACGGACGAGGCGCGCTTCGCCGACTGGGCGAACCTGCTGTTCGAACAGGCGATGCTGGCCGAAGGCGGGCAGCTGGAAGACCCGGGTTCGTTCGTGCGCCGGTTGAACGGGTTGATGCTGGCCCTGGCCGGAGCGGCGAAAGAGCCGTCGCGCATCATCACGCCCTGACGGCACGCACTGACGGGCGACGGCGGCTGGCGGGCGCCGTCGCCGGTCGCCGCCGGGGGCGTCCGGTCAGGGTACGGTGAGGCGGCCGGCGACGCTGAAGCCGTTTGCGCCGTGTCCGCCGCCGGGCTTCAGTACCACAAGTTCGCCCATCGCCGGCACGACACCGGTGAGCGCGGTGATGTTGACCTGATGGGTCACGATGACCAGCGTGTCGCGGCCCCTGTGGGCGGCAACCCGCCGGCGCAGTTCGGCCGTCTGCCGCGCGGACGGG
>CAMDXD010000199.1 GCA_945877995.1 Bordetella parapertussis | reverse complement strand
GGTGATCGCCGGCGCCGACATCCGCCATGTGCGGATGACCCCGGGCGTCGACTTCTTCGACGAACTCGACCGTGCGATGAAGGAGTCGTACCCGAAGCCGAAGATGTTGATCCTGAACTTCCCGTCGAACCCGACCAGCCAGTGCGTGGACCTGCCGTTCTTCGAGAAGATCATCGACATCGCCCGCCGCCATGAAATCTATGTCGTGCACGACCTCGCGTACGCCGACATCACCTTCGACGGCTACCGTGCCCCGTCGATCATGGAGGTGCCCGGCGCGCGCGACGTCGCAGTCGAGTTCTTCACGATGTCCAAGAGCTACAACATGGCGGGCTGGCGCGTCGGCTTCATGGTCGGCAATCGCGACCTGGTGTCGGCGCTGGCGCGGATGAAGAGCTACCACGACTACGGGATGTTCACGCCGATCCAGATTGCCTCGATCCTGGCGCTCGAAGGCCCGCAGGAGTGCGTACGCGAGATCGCGATGACCTACCAGAAGCGGCGCGACGTGATGGTGCAGGGCCTGCACGGGGCAGGGTGGATGGTCGACTCGCCCAAGGCGGCGATGTACATCTGGGCGAAGATCCCCGAGGCCTACGCGAAGATGGGTTCGCTCGAGTTCTCGAAGAAACTGCTGGACGAGGCCAAGCTGGCCGCATCGCCCGGCATCGGCTTCGGCGAGTACGGCGACGACCATGTGCGGCTGGCGCTGATCGAAAACGAGTCGCGCATCCGACAGGCGACGCGCGGGGTGAAAGAGATGTTCCGCAAGGATGGGCTGCTCTGATGAAACCGATCAACGTGGGCCTGCTGGGCATCGGCACCGTGGGCGGGGGCACCTTCGGGGTGCTCGCGCGCAACCGTGACGAGATCGAACGGCGTGCCGGGCGCGGGATACGCATCACGCGCGTGGCCGACAAGGACCTGCCGCGCGCGCGCGCGCTCGTGGCCGGCTGCACGCCGCCAGGCGAAGCCGCGGCACAGGTCGTCGACGATGCGTTCGCGGTGGTGCGCGATCCGGACATCGACATCGTCGTCGAACTGATCGGCGGCTACGGCATCGCGAAAGAGCTGATCCTGGAGGCGATCGCCCACGGCAAGCACGTGGTCACCGCCAACAAGGCGCTGCTCGCGCTGCACGGCAACGAGATCTTCGGTGCCGCGCAGGCCAGGGGCGTGATGGTGGCGTTCGAGGCAGCTGTCGGCGGTGGCATCCCGATCATCAAGGCGCTGCGCGAGGGCCTCACCGCGAACCGCATCGAGTGGATCGCGGGCATCATCAACGGCACCAGCAACTTCATCCTGTCCGAGATGCGCGACAAGGGGCTCTCTTTCGACGCGGTGCTCGCGCAGGCACAGAAGCTCGGCTATGCGGAAGCCGATCCGACCTTCGACATAGAGGGCATCGATGCCGGGCACAAGCTCACCATCATGTCGGCGATCGCCTTCGGCGTGCCGATGCAGTTCGAGCGGGCGTACACCGAAGGCATCACGGCGCTGACCGCCGACGATATCCGCTACGCCGAAGAACTTGGCTACCGGATCAAGCTGCTCGGCATCACGCGGCGGGTGGGCGAGGGCGCCGGCGCGGGCATCGAACTGCGTGTTCACCCGACGCTGATCCCCGGCAAGCGGCTGATCGCCAATGTCGAGGGCGTGATGAACGCCGTGCTGGTGAAGGGCGACGCGGTGGGCCAGACGATGTACTACGGGGCTGGCGCGGGCGCCGAGCCGACTGCATCGGCCGTGGTCGCCGACCTCGTCGATGTCACTCGCCTGGCCACGGTCGACCCGGAGAATCGGGTGCCCCACCTGGCATTCCAGCCCGACCGGATCTCGAACCTGCCGATCCTGCCGATCGCGGACATCGAGACCGCCTACTATCTGCGCATGCGGGTGCAGGACAAGCCCGGCGTGCTCGCCGACATCACGCGCATCCTCGCCGACCGGACGATCTCGATCGACGCGATGGTGCAGAAGGAGCCAGCCGCGGGCGAGAGCGAGGCCGATATCATCCTGCTCACGCATCGCACCGTCGAGCGCAACATGGATGCAGCGATCGTCAGCATCGAGGCGCTGCCGACGGTCGCTGGCCGGGTCACCCGGTTGCGCCTCGAGGAACTCTAGGCCGTGCGTTACCTGAGTACCCGTGGCGGGATGGCGCCGGCGACTTTCCGCGAGATCCTGCTGGAGGGGCTCGCACCCGATGGCGGGCTCGCGATGCCGGAGTCCTGTCCGCAGGTCGACCGGGCGACGCTTGCGCGGTGGCGCGGGCTCGACTACCGCGGCCTTGCGTTCGAGATCCTGTCGCTGTTCATCGACGACATCCCGCCAGCCGCGCTGCGCGCGATCGTCGAGCGTACCTATCGGGCAGAGGTATTCGGATCCGATGCGGTGACCCCGTTGGCCGAACTGCAGCCCGGCCTGCACCTGCTGCAGCTGTCCAACGGGCCGACGCTCGCGTTCAAGGACGTTGCGATGCAGTTGCTCGGAAACCTGTTCGAGTTCGTGCTCGCCGAGCGCGGTGAATCGCTGAACATCCTCGGTGCCACGTCTGGCGATACCGGCTCGGCCGCTGAGTACGCGATGCGTGGCAAGCGAGGCATCCGGGTGTTCATGCTGTCGCCCGAGGGCGCGATGAGTCCGTTCCAGACGGCACAGATGTTCTCGCTGATGGATCCGAACATCCACAACATTGCGATCCACGGGGTGTTCGACGATTGCCAGGACATCGTCAAGGCGGTCAGCACGGACCTCGCGTTCAAGGCGCGCTACCGGATCGGCACGGTGAATTCGATCAACTGGGCGCGGCTGGTCGCCCAGGTCGTCTACTACTTCAAGGGCTACTTCGCCGCGACCCGCGCCGACGATGAGACGGTGTCCTTCAGCGTGCCCTCCGGCAATTTCGGCAACATCTGCGCTGGCCATGTCGCGCGCCGCATGGGGCTGCCGGTGCACCGGCTGATCCTCGCCACCAACGAGAACAACGTGCTCGACGAGTTCTTCCGGACCGGCACCTACCGTCCGCGCAGTTCGCGGGAGACGCGGCAGACGTCCAGTCCGTCGATGGATATTTCGAAGGCGTCGAATTTCGAGCGTTACGTGTACGACCTGCTCGGCGCCGACGGTGCCCGGGTACGGGCCCTGTGGCGCGAGATAGACGAGCGGGGCGCGTTCGACCTCGCGGCCTCCGGCGAGTTCACGAAGGTGGCGCAGACCGGTTTCGTGTCAGGGCACAGCACCCATGCAGACCGCCTGCGCACGATCCGCAGCACGTTCGAAGGCAGCGGACGCATCGTCGACACCCATACCGCCGACGGCATCAAGGTCGCGCTCGAACTGCGCGAGCCGGGCGAGACGGTGGTGTGCCTGGAAACCGCACTGCCGGTCAAATTCGAAGCGACGATCATCGAGGCACTCGGTCGTGCGCCGTCGCGCCCGTCCGGTTTCGAGGGGCTGGAGTCGGCGCCGCTGCGCTTCGATGTGATGGATGCTGATGTCGTCGCAGTGAAACGCTACATCGAGGCGCGCTGCGCCGGCTGACCGGCAGGCATGCCGTTAACGGGAACATGGACCATGACTGATCCGGAACGCGAACTGGCCCGGCTGCTTGCCGAACGGTTCCAGGATGCCGGCGACCTCGACACGGGCTTCGCGAACGAAGGCCATGTCCGGATGGCCGCGCACGCTTCGATGCGCGACTGGGCCGATCGGCCGCTGCCGGAAGGCATGCTGAGCACGCTCGCGGCGATCGCGCTGTCCTCGCCGACCAAGAGCGACATGCAGAGCCGCGACATCGTGGTGGTCACCGATCCGCAGCGCAAGGCAGGACTCGCCGCCCTCACGGCGCCGGATGCATGGATCGCCGCCGCCCCCGCGTTGCTGGTGTTCTGCGGCAACCACCGGCGGCAGCGCCAGGTCAGCGAGTGGCGCGGCGTGCCGTTCGCCAACGACCATCTCGACTGGTTCTTCAATGCCGCGGTCGACGCGAGCATCGTGCTCGGCTCGTTCATCGTCGCGGCAGAGGCGGCCGGGCTGGGCTGCTGTCCGATCAGCCAGATCCGCAACCGTGCGCAAGCGGTCAGTGACTTCCTCGAATTGCCCGAGCGGGTGTTTCCGGTGGCCGGCCTGGCGGTCGGCTGGCCGGGTGCCGCTGCTGCCGTGAGTCCGCGGCTGCCGCTGAAGCTCACCGTCCACGCCGACCGCTATCGCGACGACGGCGACGCGGCAACGCTCGCGGCGATAGATGCCCATGATCGCTGGCGCGACGAGCGCCAACCCTACAAGCGCCAGCGGCGCGCTCGCGACCTGGGTGTTGCCGCGTTCTACGGCTGGTCGGAAGACAAGGCACGGCAGTACTCTGTCCCCGAGCGTGCCGACTTCGGGGCATACGTCCGTGCGCGGGGATTCAAGCTCGATTGACGGCGTCCTCCCGGGGTTGAGCTGCACGCACTGCCGCCATGCGGTCAGAGCGTGCGGCCCTTCTGCCACAGCACGTCCGCAAACCCAGCATCGCGGTTGATGACACGGCACAGCACGAACAGCAGGTCTGACAGCCGGTTGAGGTAATGCTGGGCCAGCGGTGACACCGCTTCTGCCGCGACCAGCGTCACCATCCGCCGTTCCGCCCGCCGCGCGAGGGTGCGCGCCAGGTGGCAGGAGGCCGCCGCCCGGGATCCGCCTGGCAGGATGAAGTCTTTCAGTGGGTCCAGGTCAGCGTTGAATCGGTCGAGCACTTCCTCGAGCCGGGTCACATGGCGCTCGGTGACCGCGGTGTAACCCGGGATGCTCATCTCGCCGCCGAGGTCGAACAGGTCGTGCTGGACGGCGGTCAGGCATTCGCGCACCTCGGCCGACACCGGCTCGGCCAGTACCAGCCCGACCGCGCAGTTGAGTTCGTCCACCACGCCGAGTACCTCGACCCGCGGCGCGTCCTTGGCAACCCTGCTGCCGTCGCCCAGGCCGGTTTCTCCGCCGTCGCCGGTACGCGTGTATATCCTGGTGAGGCGGAAGCCCATTGCCGTCGTCCCTGGTGGCTGCCGTAGCTGCCGTGAATGTCGTGGGTGCCGCTGGTGCCCTGCGCAGGCGCCCGCGCGGTCGAACCCTCTGACCAAGCACGATTATAGGGGTGGCGTGCCGGCCGTCGAGGGTGATCGGCTTGCCGAAGCTGGCGCAGCGGCTGGCGGGGGCCCTGCGGTTGCGAGGCAGGCGCCGATCGAGGGGTCGGGCGTACGTTGCGCTATCGCGTCGATCGCCTGCGCGGACGTCCTGAACAGGTTGGCCGCGCCGATCTTCGCGCACAGCCCGGTGCGGTCGAACACTTCCATCACCTGCAGCTTGACGCCGCACAGCGACAGGGTTGTTCCGCTCGCTGCCAGTCTTTCCGACAGGTGTTCCAGCACCTCCACCCCCGAGGCATCGATCGCGTTGATGCCATCGGCCACGACCAGCACCTCGCGCGCGTCCGGCGCGGCGGCCACGGCCTCCAGCACGCTGTCTTCGAAGTACGGGACGTTCGCGAAGTACAGCGATCCGTCGAAGCGCAGGACCACCAGTTGCCCGTTGGTCGGCAAGCCATGCAGCCGTGCGTCGCGCAGGGTGCCGTCCGGATGGCGCGCCAGCACGGCCATGCGCGGGCGCATCGTGCGGTACAGGTAGAGCAGGATCGCGAGTGCGGCGCCCAGCAGCACGCCGTAGTCGATCGCGGGCGCGAGCAGCAGCGCGGCGAAGAAGGTCGTCCAGGCCGCGATGCCGTCGTGCCGGTGCGCGCGCCAGGCATGGTTCATCGCCCTGAAGCCGATCAGGCTGGTGATAGCCATCATGATCACCGCTGCGAGCACCGCCTGCGGCAGGTGGTAGAGCATCGGGGTCAGCGCGAGCAGGGTCACCAGCATCAGCACGCCGGTCACCACGCTCGACATCCCGGTGCGTGCGCCGGCGCTGATGTTCACCGCCGAGCGCGAGAACGAACCCATGGTCGGAAAGGCCTGGGTGAGGCTGCCCGCGATGTTGGCAAGGCCCTGTCCGAGGAGTTCCTGGTTGGCATCGATCCGTTGCCGGGTGCGCGCCGCCATCGCCTTGCCGATCGACACCGCTTCGACGAATCCGATCAGGGCCATCACGAGTGCGGCGCCGAGCAGCGAGCGCAGGGCCTCCCAGGAAAACTGCGGCATTGCGGGCGATGGCAGCCCGGGCGGGATCAAGCCCACGACCTCCCCGCCGCCGGACAGGTGCACGGTGCCGCCGCGGATGGTACGGATGCGCCAGGTCTGCTGTCCCGCTTCACCGCCGCTGCTGGATGCATCGAGGGTGGCGATCGATCCGTCCGGTGCCGTCGTGGCGTGGAAGGCCAGTTGCCGCAGGTCGCGCATCCGCTGGGCGTTCTCGCGTTCCACGTCCGAGCGTTCGAGCTGCTTCAGTTCGAGTTCGTGCCGACGGGTCAGTGCATCGCTGCGCGACAGGGCGGGAGCTGGCGCCGCGCGCAGGCCCTCGATGCTTGCATCGAGTTCCCGGATCCGCGCCACCACCTGCTGGTAGTCGCGTGCGATCTCCAGCACGCGCGGGTCGCCGAGCGCCTCGACCGGTGCGCTGCCGTTGCGCTCGAAGCCTGTCGCCCAGCTGATAGCGGTGCCGAGCGCGACGGCCATGAGCACCCCGGGCCAGCGCGGCAGCCAGCGGCGGAAGCCCCAGATCACGGCCATGGCCCCGACGCCGATCGCCAGGCTGGGCAGGTGCGCATCCGGGAGCTGGAGCAGCATCCGGCAGACGTCGCCGAGGAAAAAATCGCTGCGGCCCAGAGGCAGCCCGAGCAGCTTGTTCAGCTGCGACAGGCCGATGATGATGGCCGCCGCCGAGGTGAAGCCGAGGATCACCGGATGCGACAGGAAGCTCACGACGTTGCCCATCCGGCACAGCGCGAGCACGAGCTGGATCGCGCCCACCATGAAAGCGAGCAGGATGGCGAGTGCGACGAACTGCTCCGAACCGAGGGTGGCCAGCGGGGCGAGGGCCGATGCGGTGAGGATCGAAGACACTGCGGCTGGCCCGGTCGCCAGCTGGCTGGACGATCCCCAGAGCGCGGCGACAATCACCGGCAGGAAGCCGGCATACAGGCCGTAGTACGCGGGCATGCCGGCCAGCTGGGCATAGGCCATCGACTGCGGCACCAGCACCAGCGCGACGCTGATGCCGGCAACGATGTCCGCACGCAGCACGTCGCGCTGCAGCGGCCACCAGCGCAGGAACGGCAGCAGCCGCCTCATCGGACGCCCTGCGCCGGGCCGGCGCGC
>CAMDXD010000198.1 GCA_945877995.1 Bordetella parapertussis | reverse complement strand
CAGGCCTGCGCCTGCACACCCAGGCTGGCAACCAATGCCGCAGCAGCGGCGAACATCGAAAGAACCGACTTCAGTTTCACGAAACACTCCTCCTTGGGCGGACAGGTCCGGACACCAGACCCCTTCGGAAGCGGGTACGGCGCCGATCTCTCGGGCACCGTCCCGCGACTCATTTCTATATTGCGGGAATGATGGGCAGCAGGACAGCGGCCTGATGCTTCGGCCCGGTGTGCAGCGTCACCTTGCCGCCGAAGATGGCGGGCGGACGGTCAGTCTCGTCGTCATGGACGAACGGCCCGCAGCCCTTCATCGGGTTCTTCATGTTCGACAGCACTGCCGCGTCACCGTCGTACTCGTAATCCTTGCCGCGGATGCTGAGCGCGATGCTGTAGCCCCTGGGCACCACGATGCAGGTCGGCCAGATCTCGACGTCGAGCTCGTAGACCTCGCCCGGCACCAGCAGCTGCTTTTCGCGATGCGTGTGATATGGCCGCCAGGGCAGCGAGCGCGCCGCATCAAGCTCGCGGTGGGAGGCACGAAGCCAGCCCTGTGCGATGGGCGTGTGCGGATCGAGCGCCCCCTGGAACACCACTTCCTTGCCGGCCGGATCGAACACGCGCAGCACCGCGAAGATGTCCGCATCCACGGTCGAGGACGACACGAACAGCTTGAGCGCGATCGGACCGGTGATCTCGGTGTCGTGCTCGAGTGCGCCGGTGGAAAAGGTGGCACCGTCGCCCATGGCCTCGTAGGTGTGCGTCGCGTCCGAAACCGGCGGCTTGTCCGACAGGCGCATGCCGTCAGGGTCGAGGTGGAAGCGGGTCCACCGGGTACGCGCGAGCGGCCATTCACGCTCGGCACGCTCGACGAACGTCTCGCCCGGATGCCGTACCTGCAGCAGCACCGCGGGTTGCCTGTCCCAGCCGTTGTCGGCGCCCTTGAGGAAATGGTCGAAGAAGCGCTTCTGCAGACCGACGCCGTAGTCGGTATAGAACGGTGCCCAGTGCGAACCGCCGTGCACTTCCAGCCACTTCTGCTTCGAAGCGGCGCCGGCATAGCCCTCGAAATTGCCCCGGGGGTGCAGCCCCTGCCCGCCCCAGTTCGCCGCCGACAGCACCGGCACCGTGACGCGCGACAGGTCGGCGCTGCGTTCGCGGTACCACTCGGTGTCGGTCTCGCGCTCGAGCACCGCGCGCCACATGTCTTCGCGGTTGTTCTCCAGTTCGGCCTCGCTCAGCGTCTCGGGGCCGCAGGCGAGTTCTCCGGTGACCGGATGCTTGCGGCCGCGCTCACCGACGCCATGCTGCACCGTCTTGACCTGCATCTCCTGCCAGTTCTTGCGGAAGGTGCAGGCAATGCCGCCATGGCGGTGCGACTCGCGATAGGCATCGTTCCAGCCCTCCCAGGCGCAGATCGCGGCCAGGTGCGGCGGCTGGGACGCGGCTACACGCCACTGGTTGCTCGCGTAGTACGAAATGCCGTTCAACCCGACCTTGCCGTTGCACCAGGGCTGCACCGCCGCCCATTCGATGCACAGATGGAAGTCGCGCGTCTCGCGCGCATTGTTGTGGGCGAGGAATCCCGGCGAGCGCCCCGCGCCACGCGAGTCGACACGGATGCAGACATAGCCGTCGGGCACCCACTTTTCAGGGTCGACCACTTCCCAGTTCTGGTACTGGTTGGTCGAGCCGGCAAGCGCGTCCGGATCGTCGCGCGCCATGATGTCCCACGCGGTCTTGTAGCCTTCCTGGAAGGCGAGGCCCTTGCCGTACGGACCGTAGGTCATGAGCACCGGGTAACGGCCCTCGGCCACTGGACGGAAGATGTCAGCGCGCAATGCCAGGCCGTCGTCCATGGCAATGGGCACATCCCAGTCGATGCGCATGCCATCGCGGGTCTCTGATCTGAACGCGGCCATGTTCCAGTGCCTCCTCGATCGTTCCGGTCCGCGTTCTTGTACGCACGGTACCGGCATGCAACAAAGCACACTGCACGGCAGTGTAGGGTGCTGCAGCGCCAGCCGTCAATGCAGCACCGCCAGACAAAAGCCGCCCGAAGGCGGCTTTGAAATCCAGTACGCAGCGCCCGCTAATTCCCCCGCAGCAGGATCTCGTGTACCGCATCGATCACGCGCGGCTGCTGGTCCTCGAGTCCGATCCACAGTGGCAGTCGTACCAGCCGGTCGGCAAGATCCGCAGTCAACGGCAACTCGGCCGCGGCGCGGGAGAAGCGCATTCCGCCGGGGGAACTGTGCAGCGGCACGTAGTGCGAGACCGCGTTGATACCGCGCTGGGCGAGCTGGTCGATGAAGCCCGGCCGTGCCGCGCGATCCGGCAGCAGGATGTAGTACATGTGCGCGTTGCCGGTGCATTCCGCTGGAACCGCAGGGCGCCGCAGATGGCCGGACGCTTCCAGCCCTTCGAACGCACCATGATAGACATCCCACAACGCCAGCCGCCGGGAAGTGATCTCGTCGGCGGCCTGGATCTGCCCCCACAGGAATGCCGCGGTCATTTCTCCGGGCAGGTACGATGAGCCGATGTCGACCCACGTGTACTTGTCGACCTTCCCCTGCAGGAACTCCGTCCGGTTGGTCCCTTTCTCGCGGATCAACCGGGCGCGGTGGGCCAGCGCCGGGTCGTTCACCAGCAGCGCCCCGCCCTCGCCCGACATGATGTTCTTCGTTTCGTGGAAGCTCAGCGTGCCCATCTGGCCGATGCTGCCCAGCGCACGGCCGCGGTAGGACGCCATCGCGCCCTGCGCCGCGTCCTCGATGACCAGCAGCCCGTGGCGCGCGGCGATCGCCATCACGGTGTCCATTTCACAGGCAACACCGGCGTAATGGACGACGACGATCGCGCGGGTACGCTCGGTAATTGCAGCTTCGATCTTCGATTCGTCGATGTTCAGCGTGTCCGGCCGGATGTCGACGAAGACCGGCAAGCCACCTCGCAGCACGAATGCATTGGCGGTAGACACGAAGGTGTAGGACGGCATCACGATCTCGTCGCCCGGGCCGATGTCGGCGAGGATGGCCGCCATCTCGAGCGCCGCCGTGCACGAATGCGTCAGCAACGCGGCTTGGCAACCGGTCCGCTGCTCGAGCCAGCCGCTGCACAGCGAAGTGAAATGCCCATCGCCAGCCAACTGCAGACGCCGATTGGCTTCGCGCACATGATCCAGTTCGGTACCGACCATGAACGGTCGGTTGAACGGGATCGGCTGTGCTGCAGCCCCGGGGGCCGTGCGTTCGAGTCCGTCGGAAGAGGTCGATGTCGTCATGGCAATGTCATTCCGTGGAACAGCCGGGGTCGCCGGCCACGTGGATCCGGATGCCCCGTCCCTCGGTGGAGGGACTGGGTGGCAACAGCTTCATGCAGCGGTCGATGTAGGCGGCGATCAGGGGGTGAGTGCTTACAAAGCCGAGGTCGGGCCGGTCGTCGGCACGGAAAAGGGAGACCATCGAAAAGCCGATGTCGGCCTCGCGTAGGCGCACGATCTCTCGACGCTGGCGCTCGTCCGTGGCCGGGAACAGCTGATAGATTTCCCAGACCGGCGCGCGACGATGCTCGACCGCATAGGCGCCGGGCCAGTAGGGTGCCGCAAGAAATGAACGGCCGTCACGCGCATGCGCATCGACCTGCGATCGCAGCAGCGACAACACATCGGCTGCATGCGGTTCGACGTAGAGAGTGTCACCGAGCACCTGCACACGCTCCGCCGTCCATCCGCGCAGCATCGGGTATGCACGCTGCTCGAACAGCGAGAGGACTGTGCCAGCCACGACCGCCGCCACCAGCACGACGTCACCCAAGCCTGTGCGCTGCCGTCCTGGCCATGTCCAGGCCGCGACAAGGATCGGCAGGATACTCAATGCGACATGGAAGACGTCGAAACGCGACACCGTATAGTGTACGTAGGGAATAGACACCAGCACGGCGGCCGCGAATACCGCACCGCCTGCCGAGCCGGCTGCTGCATCGCCTGCGGTATTGCCTGCCGTAGCGCCGATGTTCGACGGTCTCCAGTCTTTCCACATCCGGCGTATCGCCAGAACCAGGAACCCGCCGCCAGCAAGCCCTGCCAGTGCCGTCAGCGACTCGCGCAGCGCGCTGGCGGCATCCTGCCCGGACGGCGCAAACCATGCGTGGAGCCGGGGCAGCGGCAGCGGCAGGTTGGTCGTCCCCGCCTCGAACAGCATCCGGATCGAATCGATGAACGCTGCGGTGAAGCCGGATGCGAACAGATGGCAGACGATCACCGGGGAATAACCGGCGATCCCGCCGCCGACAAACGCGGCCAGCATCCTGGCCGACGGAAGCACGCGTACCTGCCGATAGTGCAGGCCCAGTGCGAGCGCCACCGCGATGGTTCCGTACAGCGCGTGGTTGATGCCGATGGCCGCAGCCACTCCGAGGCAGATGCCCAGCCATGCGCAGGAACGCGCGTCGACACGCCCAAGTGCTCCAGCCAGTCCGGCGACCATCAACATCACGGCAAAGCTGTCGGCGATCTTGAAGTCCGGCACCATCCAGACGGCAAGCGCCGGCACCGCGAGCAGGATCCGCCATGCGGGCGCCGGTTGCATGCCCGCCAGCACGGCAGCCATGGCCACGGTGATCGAAGCCAGGACGGCATTGCCCGCGCGCATCGCCACGATGCCATCGTCGCCAAACAGCCACATCCAGGCGGCCGACCAGAAGTAGCGGCCCACGTCGTACGACTGGAAGTCGCGCAGCGGCAGTTCACCGGCCAGCACACGCTGTGCGCCGTACCAGAGGAAGCTCTCGTCCTGAAGGTTCAGCCCGTGATGACCGATGAGCCAGAACACGACCAGCGGCAAGGCCAGTGCAATCGCGACCGCCCACAGGCGGGATGCCGTACCCGCCATGAACGCACGCGGCAGCATCCCGGCTCGCTCGGCAGTGCCGGTCATCGCGACCCGGCCGCTGCGACGACCGTGCCCAGCACGATCAGCGCAACGCCTGCCAGCTTGTACAGGTTCAGTTGCTCGTCAAGCAGCCAGACGCTCAGTGCCAGCACGAGCACGAAGTTAAGGCTGGTGAAGGGATAGGCATAGCTCAGTTCGAAACGGGTCATCGCCGCCATCCACGCAAGGCTGGCAATGAACGCGGCGGCGAAGCTGGACACGACGAACGGGTCCAGCAGCAGCAACAGCAGATGCCGCAGCCCCGGAAGGAAGCCGGCCGGCATCGCTCCGACCTGATCCATGCGCCACTTGAGTATGAGCTGGCCGTAGACGGTCAGCAGGATCATGCCGAGGATGAACGAATAGTCGAGCCAGCGCTGGACAGGCATCACGAAACGGGCTCCGCCTTGCGCACCAGCATCGTGAACGCATACAGGCCGTAGTCGTGCAGCAGCGCGACATGACGCGACCAGCGCCGCTTGCAGAGGTCGAACACGACGCACGGATCGGGGTAATACAGATAATCGCGCATCTTCGGTGCGTCGGAATACGAGGTCAGGCAGTTGAACGCGAAGCCGGCACGGCTGGTGCGATCGATCGCGTCCAGGGCCTCGGTCATGCTGGCCAGGCACTGCTCGTCGCTGCGCCCCAGGCGCAGCGTGAACGTGCCGCTGGCCACGCCGAAGTCGGCCTGCGTCAGTGGCTGGTCTGCCACCTCGAAGGTCACGGCGGGATTCGATGCGAAACGCGCACGCGCCGCAGCAATCATTTCTTCGTTCAGGTCGACCCCGCAGTAGGTGATTCCCGGCCCACGCGCGATGAGCACGTCGGCCAGCGCGCCGTAGCCGCAGCCGAAGTCGTTCACCGAGAACGGGCCCGCTGCGGGCAGGATACGCATCAGTTCATCGAACTGCCTGCGCTGGCTCGCTTCGCCGTTCCAGTCGACCCCTTGTGGGGTCGGCCCGTGACGCTCGAAGCTGTCGCGGTAATGCAGGCGGGTACGCCGAGCGAATTCAGTGGGATCCACGGCCATGCACCTCTCGGACGATTGTGTAGGGACGCTGCTTGACCTCGGCAAACACCTTGCCAAGATAGATGCCCAGCACGCCGATGAAAGAGATGATCATCGCGCCGATCATCCAGATCGAGACGATCAGCGATGCCCAGCCGCTGACCGGCCGGTCGAGCAGCGCCCACTGCAGGACGATACCAGCGGCAAACAACGCAGCGATGGCGAAGATCGCCAGGCCGATGTAGAAGGTCGCGACCAGGGGCACACTGCTGAACGAGGTCACCGAATTGACGACCAGGGCCATCCGCCGCCCGAGCGAGTAGGTGGTGGCGCTCGTGTCGTGCTTGTCGACCAGGCAGGCGCGCTGCGCGAAGCCGGTGATCACCCACAGGCCGCCGATGTCGAGCTCACGCTCCTCGTGCCGAAGCAGCGCGTCGACGTAGCGGCGGGTCATCAGCCGCGCGGTGACCATGTCCGCCGGCATCTCGAAGCCGCTGATCGCGTTCATCAGGCGGTAGAACAGCCGCCCCGACCAGCGCTCGAATCGCCCTCCCTTGCGGCTGCGCTGCACGCCGTACACGACATCGCAGCGCTCCTCTTCCAGCCGCGCAAGGAAGGCATCGAACCACTCGGGCTCCTCCTCGAGGTCGCTGTCGAGCAGGTAGACACGTTCCCCGCGCGCGTAGGAAAGTCCGGTCATCATGGCCTTGTGATGGCCGAAGTTGCGCGACAGGTCGACGACGACGACATGCGGATCGGAGCGGCTCAGCGCCACCGCCCGATCGAGGCTGTCATCGGGGGAACCGTCGTTGACCAGCACCAGCTCGTAGCTGTCGGCTGCGTGATGCGCTGCCACGACACTCGCCCGCCGGTGGAATTCCTCCAGATAGGCGGCCGACTCGTACAGCGTGGTGACGATCGAGAGCTTCATCGGCGTGCGTGCGTCATGTATTGAGCGGCCTGGTCGCCGCAATTGAACAGCAGGTCGACGATGCTCACCTCGTGCACGAACTCGCCCCACAACTGCGGGTAGGCCGGGTACGGTCCGTATTCGAACCACTCGACCTCGATTCCAGCGCGGGCGAATGCCGCCTCGTCGAGATAACTGCGCGCACTCGGCCCGGAGACATAGACGTCCGCGCCGGCTTTCTGGCACAGACCGACCAGCCGCTGGTTGCGATCACCGTCGGAGGGATACTCGGTGGAATGCGTCAGGCGCGTGCCGATATCCAGGAATCGGCAGACGGCGCCGATCAGGGAATGGTTGACCTCGGCCAGGTTGCTCCACGGACGCCCGCGAAACAGGGGCTCGAGCCAATCGGCGATCGTCTGGAAGTGCCGGGCGCGTGCGTAGTTGGCGCCCAGGCGCTGCCAGTGCGAGGGCCCGCAGCCGGGATCGTCGAT
>CAMDXD010000197.1 GCA_945877995.1 Bordetella parapertussis | reverse complement strand
GGCTTCTTCAGCGCGTACCCGGCGTGTGCGCAGCACGGCGCCGAGCGCCCCGGCCGTGCTGCGCGCGTGCATGCCGACCATCACGTTCTCGAGCACGCTCATCTGCTGGAACAGCCGGATGTTCTGGAACGTGCGCGCAACGCCCAGTTGCACCACACGGTGCACCGGCTCGCCGGTCAGCCGCCGCCCGTCCAGGGTGCAGGTGCCCGCATCGGGCGCGATGAAGCCGGTGATCACGTTGAACAGCGTGGTCTTGCCGGCGCCGTTGGGCCCGATCAGCCCGTAGATCGATCCGCAGGCGACCTCGAGCGACACGCCGGAAAGTGCCTTCACGCCGCCGAACGCCTTGCTGATGCCCTGCACCTCGAGCAGGGGCGCTGGCCCAGCGTTCACGGTGCAGGTCTCCTGCCGGCGCTGGCGTCGGAGCGGTAGTCGGTTGCCGCGTTACCTGCGGCGGCCCGTGCCGCCGCGAATTCGCGGCGCCGGATTGCCGAGGGCCAGAGCCCCGCCGGCCGCCAGCGCATCACCACCACGAGCGCCACGCCGAACAGCAGCAGCCGCAGGTCGGACGGTTCGATGTGCACCTGCCCGAACAGCCAGCGCTGGAGCGGGCCGATGTAGCGCAGGGCCTCGGGCAGCGTCACCAGCAGCGCGGCGCCCAGCACCACGCCACTGATGTGCCCCATGCCGCCGAGCACCACCATGCAGAGCACCATGATCGATTCCATCAGGCCGAAGCTCTCCGGACTGACGAACCCCTGGAAGCTGGCGTACAGGCTGCCAGCGACGCCGCCGAAGCTGGCGCCCATCGCGAACGCGAGCAGCTTCAGGTTGCGCGTGTTCACGCCGGACGCCCGGGCGGCGGATTCGTCCTCGCGGATGGCGACCCAGGCGCGGCCCACGCGCGAATGCTGCAGCCGCGCCGACACGAACACCACCAGCAGCGTGAGCGCGAGGAACAGGTAATAGTAGTTGTACAGGGAAGGAATCGACAGCGGGCCGATCGCATGTGCCTTGGCCATCGACACGCCCGCAACCTCGATCGGCCGGATCATCGTGATGCCCTGCGGGCCATTGGTGAGGTTGAACGGCGCATTCATGTTGTTGAGGAAGATGCGGATGATCTCGCCGAAGCCCAGCGTGACGATCGCCAGGTAGTCGCCACGCAGCTTCAGCGTCGGTGCACCGAGCAACACGCCGAACAGCCCGGCGACCAGGGCGGCCGCGGGCAGCAGCAGCCAGAACGGCAGGTGCAGACCGAAGTGCGGGGAGGCGCACAACGCATACAGGTAGGCACCGACGGCGAAGAACGCGATGTAGCCGAGGTCGAGCAAGCCGGCGAAGCCGACCACGATGTTCAAGCCGAGCGCGAGCATCGTGTAGAGCATGACGAGGTCGAGCACGCGGACCCAGGCACGGCCGAGCAGCGCATCGACCAGGAACGGCGCGAGCAGCAGGGCCGCGGCAGCCAGCGCGAGCAGCGCGCCCTGCGCCAGCGGCGAGCGGCCGGTGGCGCCCGGCATCGCCGCCGGAATCTGCGGCCTAGGCACGCTCGGCCACCCGTTCGCCGAGCAGGCCGGAGGGCCGGAAGACCAGCACCAGGATCAGCACTGCGAACGCGAACACGTCCTGGTAGTGGCTGCCCAGGAAGTCACCGGTCAACGCGCCGATATAGCCGGCGCCGAGGCTCTCGATCACCCCGAGCGCGAGGCCGCCGAGCATCGCACCCGATACGTTGCCGATGCCGCCCAGCACCGCTGCGGTGAACGCCTTGAGGCCGAGCATGAAACCCATGTGGTAGTGCGCCTGGCCGTAGTAGCCGGCGATCATCACGCCGGCCACCGCGGCCAGCGCCGAGCCGATCATGAAGGTGAACATGATGATCCGGTCCACGTCCACGCCCATCAGCCCGGCCAGTGCCGGGCTCTGGGACGTGGCGCGCATCGCGCGGCCGAGCCGCGTGTGGTGTACCAGCAGGAGCAGCGCGCCCATCAGCACCACCGTCAGCGCCACGATGAGTACCTGGGTGCCTGTCACCGTCGCGCCGAGCACTGCATGCGGCTCGCTGGGCAGCAGCGGCGGGAAGGAGATGTACTGGCGGCCCCAGACGATCATCGCCACGTTCTGCAGCACGATCGACATGCCTATCGCGCTGATCAGCGCGGTGAGGCGCGGCGCGTCGCGCAGCGGCCGGTAGGCAATCCGTTCAAGCAGTGCGCCGAGGAGCATGCAGGCCGGTATCGCGACGGCGATGCCGGCGATCACGACCGCCGGCGCGGGCAGCCCGCTGCCGGTGCCGATCGCCACGATCACCGAGATCGCGATCATCGCGCCGATCATCACCACTTCGCCGTGCGCGAAATTGATCAGGCCCAGGATGCCGTAGACCATCGTGTAGCCGAGCGCGACGAGGGCATAGATGCTGCCGAGCACTATGCCGTTGATCAGTTGCTGGACGAAGATGTCGATCGGATCGGCTCCGCTAATGAAAACGCCACCGGCGACACGGCCTGCTGTCCGTGCGCCGGTGGCGGCGGGAAATGCCCGAGGACTACTTGGCGGGGGCGTTGGCGGGGGCTGCCGGCGCTGGTGCCGGGCTGACGGGAGCGGCGGCTGCGCCCGGAGCGGGGGTCGCAGCCGCAGCCGGAGCCGGATCCGCAGCCGCAGCCGCAGCCGGGGCCACGCCGCCGATGGTCTCGATGGGCACCCAGGCGTCGCCCTTGACTGCATACATCGTGACGCCACCGGCCTTGATGTCGCCCTTGTCGTCGAAGGCGATGTTGCCGGTCACGCCCTGGCGATCGATCTTCGACAGGGCCTCCAGGATCTTGCCCGGCTCGGTCGAGTTGGTTGCCTTCATCGCATCGATGATGGTCCAGGTGGCGTCATAGGCGAACGGCGCATAGATCTGGATCTCGCCGAACTTCGCCTTGAACCGGGTCGCGAACTGTTCGCCACCGGGCATCCTGTCGATCGGGAGGCCGGGCGAGGAGGCGATCACGCCCTGCGCGCCAGCGCCGGCCAGCTTGATGAACTGGGCACTCTGCGCCCCGTCACCGCCGAGCAGCTGGGCGCCGAGTTTTAGCGTGCGGACCTGCTCTGCCATCGGCCCGAACTGGGCGTCCATGCCGCCGAAGAACAGGAGGTCGGGCTTCTTGCCACGCAGCGTGGTCAGGATGGCGCGGAAATCGGTTGCCTTGTCGTTCGTATATTCACGTCCGACGATGTTGCCGCCAGCCGCCTTCACCGCCTTCTCGAACTCGTCCGCCAGACCCTGCCCGTACGCCGTGCGGTCATCGATGATCGCGATGCGCTTGCCAGCCAGCTGCTTCACCGCATATTCGCCGAGCACCTTGCCCTGCTGCAGGTCGTTCGCGATCACCCGGTAGGTGGTCTTGAACCCCTGCGCCGTATAGGCGACTGCCGTGGCCGAGGGCGATACCTGGGGGATGCCGGCGTCGCTGTAGATGCGCGAGGCCGGGATGCTGGCCCCGGAGTTCATGTGCCCGACCACCGCGACCACTTTCTTGTCGATGAACGACTGTGCGACCACCGTGGCCTTGGTGCCGGAGGCCTCGTCATCTTCCGGGACCAGCTCGAACTTGATGCGGGTGCCGCCGATCATGATGTTGGAGGCATTGGCCTCCTCGATCGCCAGGCGGGCGCCGTTCTCGACATCCTTGCCCAGGTGTGCCTGCGGGCCGGTCAGCGGGGCGGATACCCCGATCAACACGGTCACTTCGGCGGGCGGCTTCGGTGCTTCGGCGACGGGTTTCGGCGGTTCTTCCTTGCTGCAGCCGGCGACGATCAGCGCAGCGGTGGCGGCCAGTGCGAGCGCAAGGGCCGCCCGGTGGAACAGTTGGGCCATTTTTTTCTCCTGGAGGCGGGACCGGTGGGCAGAAGCTGGATTATCACCTCGCGACACCGCGCAGAGAAGGGGTGCTTTCCTGCAGGGGACGTATCTACCCAAGAAAAAGCCGGCGCTGGGCCGGCTTCAAGGTGCTGCGTGGCCTATTTCGCCGCGAGGATGAAGCGCACCATCGAGCGGATGTCCGCTTCGGGAATATGCTTGTGGGGAGGCATGGCGATCTGGCCCCAGACGCCGCCGCCGCCATTGAGCACATGGGCGGTGATCTTGTCTTCGGCGCCCTTCACGCTGCGGTACTTGTTCGCGACGTCGGTGTAGGACGGACCGACGAGCTTCTTGTCGACGGCGTGGCAGCCCAGACAGCCACTCTTGGCTAGCAGATCCTTGCCGGACGCTGGACTTGCGGGCGCGGCCTTGGCCTGCGCAAAGGCACCGGACACCGCGCCGGCGGACAGCATCGCGGCGACCGCGACCGAACCAACCCAGTTTTTCATTTGAACCCTCTTGAATGAAACCTGCAAAAACATATCCGACGCGGCCTTGTCGGCGAGGTTGCCAGCATCGTGGCCAGTCATTAACGCCGGGGCCGTACGCACGTTGACGGGGCGCTCGGCGTCCAAAGCATGCGCGCGCGTCAGGTTTCGCTCAACATCCGCTCATAGATGAACAACTGCAGTGAGTTGCGTTGCGCGCGGATCAGTTCCGCAAATTCGAGTCCGCAGGCCCGGTACCGGCTGGCGGTATCCTCCGTGTCCCGGACGTTCCGGATGACGCCCGGCACATCGAAGGTGGTTGGTTCACCGCTGATCTGCAGGCGGAATGCCACTTCGACCTGGGTGCCGACGACGGCCAGGTCACGCGGGATGTGCACCAGCATCCCGGCGATGCTGAGGTCCTTCATGTTGCAGGCGACTCGCGCGCGTTGTTCTGCCCGCCCGACCGAAGCTACCGCGTTGAGCGTGATCCGGTGGGCCTTCCGGATCGACGTGCATCGCACCTGAGTGGGAAATGTCAGGTGCAAGTAAGGATACGGTGCTAGCTGACACTTCAGCACCGACGCATCGAAGCTGTAGGCGAACTTGCCGCGCATCGCCTTGACGGTCACCGACTCGCCGTCTTTCATGTAGATCATCCGGCCGTCGATAACCGGGTGGCTCACCAGCAGGCTGCGCTTGTCCACTGCGCCGATCAGGCGGACCGGGTAGCGCTCCACGGTGCCGTCATCGAAGCGCAACTGCAGCGGATCGCCCATCCGCAGCGTGGTCTCGAGGAACGGGATCAGCGTTTCTTCGCCCGTTTCAGGGGCGGCGAACGCGATCGGAAGGTTGTCGGTGGTCGGACCTCGTCGTTCAACCTCCTCGGTGGCGGTCACTTGCGACGCCATCACGGATGGCTGGTACAGCAGCCCGCCCTTGCTCTTCGCCTTCGAGTCGTCGCTGAACAGGCCCTGCTCGCGCAGCATGTCGAGGACCGTATCGGATTCGACCACGCAGCCGTGGCTGAGCAGCAGCACCCGATCCTTGTCATAGATCGAGTACGGGATCGGTTTCCCAAGCTGCAAGTCGTCCTTGCGCAGTGGTTGAAAGGCCATTCGTAGCAGTTCCGGAGTACGTTCAGTATCCGGATAACGGCGGCGCAGCGCCTTAACTTTAGGTGCTTCTGCCCGCGCCCCTGCGCGGCCCTGCCCGTTCCGGGCGGCACAGGGGCGGCCGGGTCATTCGAACAGGTCGGTCACCGCGCCCTTGCTGGCGCTGGATACCTGGCGGGTGAACTTGCCCATCAGTCCGCGGTTGAAGCGCAGCGGCGGGGCCGTCCAGCCGGACTTGCGGCGGGCGATCTCCGCGTCGTCGACGTTGAGCTGGATCAGCAGCCGGTCGGCATCGATGGTGATCGAATCGCCTTCCTGCACGAATGCGATCGGGCCGCCGACCTGGGCCTCGGGCGAGATGTGGCCGACCACCATGCCCCAGGTGCCGCCGGAGAAGCGGCCGTCGGTGATCAGTCCGACCGAGTCGCCGAGTTCCTGGCCGATCAGCGCTGCGGTCGGGGCCAGCATTTCCTGCATGCCCGGGCCGCCTTTCGGACCTTCGTAGCGGATCACCACCACGTCGCCGGCGACGATCTTCCGCGCCATGATGGCTTCCATCACCTGATTCTCGGAGTCGAACACGCGGGCCGGACCGGTGATGTTGCGCTGTTTCAGGCCTGTGACCTTCGCCACGCAGCCCTCGGGCGACAGGTTGCCCTTGAGGATCGCCAGATGGCCCTCAGGGTACATCGGATTGTCCCACGGCCGGATGACGTCCTGGTCGTCGCGGCGGGTGGTCGGGTGCAGGGCCAGTTCCTCGGCTATCGTGCGCCCGGTGATGGTCATGCAGTCGCCGTGCAGCAGGCCGTGGTCGAGCAGCATCTTCAGCACCACCGGCACCCCGCCGGCGCGGTGGAAGTCGGCCGCGACATACTTACCGGAGGGTTTCAGGTCGCACAGCACCGGCACGCGGCGGCGTACCCGCTCGAAATCGTCGATCGTCCATTCCACGTCTGCCGCCGAGGCGATGGCGAGGAAGTGCAGCACGGCATTGGTCGATCCGCCGGTGGCCATGATCAGCGACACCGCGTTCTCGATCGACTTGCGGGTGATGATGTCGCGCGGGCGCAGGTTCTTGCCGATCGCCTGCACCAGCACCTCGGCCGACAGCGCGGCCGAATCGGCCTTCTCTGGATCGGGCGAGGACATCTGGGAGGAGCCCAGCAGGCTCATGCCCATCGCCTCGAAAGAGGAGGACATCGTGTTCGCGGTGTACATGCCGCCGCAGGCACCAACCGACGGACAAGCATTCTTCTCGATGCCGATGAAGTCTTCCTCGGCCATCTTGCCGGCGGCGAACGCACCGACTGCCTCGAACGCGGACACGATGGTCAGGTCCTGGCCCTTCCAGCGGCCCGGCTTGATGGTGCCAGCGTAGACGAAGATGCCTGGCACATTGATGCGCGCCATCGCGATCATGCAGCCCGGCATGTTCTTGTCGCAGCCGCCGAAGGTAATCACGCCATCCATCATCTGGCCGTTGACCGAACACTCGATGGCGTCGGCGATCACCTCGCGCGACACCAGCGAATACTTCATGCCGTCGGTGCCCATGCCGATGCCGTCGGTGATGGTCGGCACGCCGAACATCTGCGGCATCGCGCCGGCCTTCGTCAGCGCCGCGATGCCGCGGTCGACCAGCGGCTGGATGCCGGCGTTGCAGGGGTTCATCGTCGAGTGGGCGTTGGCCACGCCGACGATCGGCTTGGTGAAGTCGCCATCGCCGAACCCCACGGCGCGCAGCATCGCGCGGTTCGGGCTGCGGGCCACGCCTGCGGTGATCAGTTTCGAGCGCCAGTTCTCTGCCATCGGGATAGTCCTCGTTCGGTGTCGCGTTCCGCCCCGGCGGACCCGCGTGGATCCGCGCCGCCGGTGGACGTGTGTGCGCGGATGATAGCAGCGGGTATCGTCCGCCCGCCGGTGGTC
>CAMDXD010000196.1 GCA_945877995.1 Bordetella parapertussis | reverse complement strand
CGAACAGGAGAAGGCGCGGCTGGCCGGATTCACCGCGACGCTGGAGAAGATCAGCGCCCAGCTAGCACGGCTCAAGTGAAGCCGCGCAGCCCCCGATGATCAAGGGCTTCGGGGCGCTGCGCCACCGGAACTTCCGCACCTTCTTCTATGGCCAGAGCCTGGCCCTGATCGGCACCTGGATACAGGCGACCGCGATGAGCTGGCTGGTCTACCGACTGTCCGGCTCGGCCCTCCTGCTCGGTGTCACCGGCTTCGCCTCGCAGATCCCGATGCTGCTGGTGTCGCCGTTCGCCGGGGTGGTGTCGGACCGCTTCGATCGCCGGTCGGTGCTGATCGTGATGCAGGTGGCCCTGATGCTGCACGCACTGGTGATGGCCGCACTCGCTTGGCAGGAACTGCTCGCGGCATGGCATGTCCCGGTCGCGGCCTTCCTGATGGGTACCGCGATGGCGCTTGAGACCTCGGCCCGGCAGTCGTTCGTGCCGGTGCTGGTCGAGGACCGCGCAGACCTGCCCAGCGCGCTGGCCTTCGGAGCCTTCATGCAGAACTCGGGACGGATGATCGGCCCGACGCTGGCCGGCTTCATCATCCACGTGGCGAGCGAGGCCGGCTGTTTCCTCGCCAGCGGCGTGTCCAAGATCGCGGTGCTGGTTTCGCTGATGCGCATCGATGCGCCCGCCAACCGGCCCGGCGCCCGGCGCCACTCCATCGCCGGCGAACTCGCGGAGGCCTACCGGTACCAGCGCGCGATCATGCCGCTGCGCGTGCTGCTCAAGCACGTGGCCATCGTGAGCTCGCTCGCCACGCCCTATCTGGTGCTGCTGCCGATCTTCGCCGCTGAAGTGTTCGGTGGCGGCGCGGCCACGCTCGGGCTGCTGCTCGGTTCCACTGGCACCGGCGGCGTGATCGGCGGGCTGGTGCTCGCCTGGCGCAACAATGTCGTCGGCATGGTGCAGCTGAACCAGCGCGCGACGCTCGCCTGCGGCTTAGCGCTGATGGTGTTCGCCTACAGCCAGTGGCTGTGGCTGTCGATGGCGATGCTGTTCATCGTCGGCGGCTGCATCATCACGATCGTCACCTCGACATCGACGGTCACGCAGATGATCGTCGACGAAGACAAGCGGGCCCGGGTGATGGCGTTCTTCACGATGTCCTTCCTCGGTATGACGCCCATCGGCGCGCTGGTGGCCGGGGCCATCGCCCACGAGACCGGGGTCGAGCCGGTGATAGCGGCTGGCGGGGCCTGCGTGGTGCTCGCCGCGGTCGGGCTCGGGCGGCGCATGCCCGAGTTCCGGGAACACCTGCGTCCGATCTACCAGCGGCTGGGCCTGTCGCGCAGCCACTGACTGTCCGTGACTGTCCGTGACCCCACCGCGACTACCCGCGCCGGGTGCCTGGTCCCGCGGACGGCTCAGCCTGCGTAACCCCACAGCCGTTCGAGGTCGAAGCGGTGGACCGCCGGATCGAACGCCACGTAGCTGCGGATCGACGTGGCGATCTTCGATGCTTCACGCACGGTGGGCTGCGGCAACGGCTCGTCCTTCGGGTTGAACACGCTGACCAGCACCGGCTGGCCCCCGGGGGCATTGTGCGTGATCACGGCGACCTCGCGGTTGGCCAGGCGCACCATCGTGCCCGGCGGATGCACGCCCATGAACCGGAACAGGATGCCGGCGAGCATCGGATCGACGCCGCTGCGCCGTCCGCGCAGGATATCTTGCGCAGCCGCCGAGGGCAGCTTCGGCGGCCGGTAGAAGCGCTCCCCGGTCTTCGCGCAATAGATGTCCGCGAGCGCGATCAGCCGGGCAGGCAGGGCGATCATCGATCCGGTCAGGCCACGCGGATAACCACGGCCGTCGAGCAGTTCATGGTGGTCGGCGACCGCGGCCAGCCAGATCTCATCGACCACGCCGCGTGCCCGCAGCCACGCATGGCTGCGTTCCGGGTGCGCGGCGATCTGCGCACGCTCCTCAGGGTCGAGCTGGGCGCCGCGGCTGGCCAGCCGGTCCTGCAGCGCGTACATGCCGGCATTCATCGTCAACGCGGCGCAGATCATCGATCGCTGCTCGGCACGGGGCAGGCTCAACTCGTTGGCGATCAGTTCGCAGATCAGGGCGACCGCGATGCTGTGGCGCACGCAATAGGAGGCGCTGCGATCCAGCGCGATCCAGCCGAGGCACGCGTCCTGGTCGGTCGCCACCACGGCTCGCAGCGTGTCGGCCATGCGCAGCACCTGCGGCGCGACGCCCTGCCCGACGTCGGCCTCGAACACCGAACGCAGCGTCGCGGCCACCTCGGCGCACGCCGTGAACGGCGACAGGATCTCCGACACGCTCAGGTCACCGAGGTCTTCCGCGCGCGCGAACAGCTTGCGGGCGTTCAGGCGGCCGACCTGCGCCGCGCCTTCGAGCACGGTTCCCCGCGCGAGCAGAAGCACGCCATAGCGATCGTAGACGTCCCAGGGCAGGGTCTGGCCCAGCAATTCAGGCGTGATTTCGATCGGGCGCAGCATCTGGATGCGTTCGGACAGGCCGGTCGGCAACAGGGGGGATGGGACCGGCAGATCGGCACGTTGGACAGCAGAACATTGCAGGACGCCGGATACCCATGTCCTGTAACGGCAGCCCGGACGAAAACTTCAGTGCGGCGGGTGCACGGCCCTGCACGGCCGTTTGGTACGATCAGACATGAACCGCGTGCCTGCCCGCCCCGCCGCCGCCCGCGAGGCGTCCGATCCGCTGCCCCTGCCACCGGTCGAGCCCGCGCTCGAGGACTGCTGCGGCAGTGGCTGCACGCCCTGCATCTTCGACCTCTACCACGATGCGTACGACCGCTACCAGGTAGCGCTGGACGCCTGGCATGCCCGGCAGACCCTTGCCGGCACCGGCACGGCCGGACCCGACAGCCCCGGATGATCCATGTGCGCGGCCTGTGCCGGTCGTTCGGAGGGCGCGTCGCACTCGCCCCGCTGACCGCGCATTTTGCGCGCGGCCGGGTGAGCGTGCTGCTCGGCCCGAGCGGCTGCGGCAAGTCGACGCTGCTGCGGCTGCTGATCGGCCTGATCGAACCCGACGCAGGCTCGGTCGAGATCGACGGCGTCGTGCTCGGCCCGGCGACCGTCGAGCCGCTGCGCCACCGGACCGGCTACGTGATCCAGGACGGCGGGCTGTTCCCGCACCTGACCGCCCGCGACAACATCACCCTGCTCGCCCGGCACCTGGGCTGGGACAGCGGGCGCATCGGCGAGCGCCTGGGCTCGGTGGTCGAACGTGCGCGCATCGATCCGCGCCTGCTCGACCAGTATCCCGGCACGCTGTCCGGCGGCGAGCGCCAGCGTGTCGGCATCGCGCGCGCCCTGCTGCCCGATCCGCCGCTGCTGCTCTGCGATGAACCGTTGTCCGCGCTCGACCCGATCACCCGCGACGACCTGCAGCGAGAGTTGCGCGACCTGTTCGACGCACTCGGCAAGACGGTGCTCTGGGTCACGCACGACCTGCACGAGGCTGCCGCGCTGGCGGACGACATCCTGCTCATGCGCGCCGGGCAGGTGGTGCAACGGGGGGCGCTGTCCGACCTGCTCGAACATCCCGCCGACCCGTTCGTCACGCGGTTCATCCGCGCACAGCATGGCCCGCTGCCGGGTGCCGGTCGATGACGGCGCCGGGCGCGGCGCCGTACCCCAGGCTCGCCACAACTCTGGCCATGGCGATGGTGGCGATGGTGGCGATCGTGGCGATAGCGGCGACGATGCTGGCCGCGACTGCGGCGCAGGCAGAGACGGCGCGCGCGCCAGGGCGCACGGGCGCCGGGCCTGACCGGTCGGCCGCCGGCACGCTGGTGGTCGGCAGCAAACGGTTCACGGAGTCCTACATCCTGGGCGAAATCCTGCGCCGCACGGCCGAGTCGGCCGACGAAGCCCGGGTGCGCCACGAGCAGGGCCTGGGCAACACCGGCATCGTGCAGTCCGCGCTGGCATCGGGCGCGATCGACGTCTATGTCGAGTACACCGGTACCCTGGCACGCGAGATCCTGCGCCTGGACGATCCGCACGACGCGGCGGCGATGGCCGAAGCGCTGCAGCAGCGCGGGCTTGCGATGTCGCGGCCACTGGGCTTCAACAATACCTATGCGCTGGCAATGCAGCAGGCACAGGCAGCCCGGCTGGGCATCACCCGCATCTCCGACCTCGCGGCACATCCGACGCTGCGCCTGGGCCTGACCCAGGAGTTCATCGGCCGCGCCGATGGCTGGCCCGGGCTGCGCAACCGCTACGCCCTGCCGTTCGGTACCCCCCGAGGCGTCGAACACGGCCTGAAGTTCGGCGCACTCGCCGCCGGCCAACTCGACGTGATCGACGTCTACTCGACCGACGCTGCGATCGAACGCCATGGCCTGCGGGTGCTGCAGGATGACCGCGGCTGGTTTCCGCGCTACGACGCGGTGCTGCTCTACCGTGCAGGGCTCGAGCGCCGCCTGCCGCGCACCTACGCGGCACTCATCGCGCTCGAGGGCCGCCTTGACGACGCAACGATGCGGGCCTTGAACGCGCGGGCGGAAGTCGGCGGTGAGACGTTCGCGGCGATCGCCGACCGGTTCGTCGCCGGCCCGGCCCCCGGCGCCGGCGGCACGCCGCCGGCCATGGCTGTCGACCCGACACTGGCGCCGGGACCGCCCGGCATGGCCCGGCGTACCCTGTACGGCGCCGTGTTCGACCAGGACTTCATCCGCCTCACTGGCGAACACCTAGTACTGGTCTTCGCCTCGCTGCTGCTGTCGATGCTCGCCGGCGTCCCGCTCGGCATCTGGTGCGCCGGCAGCGCCTCGGCACGCCGCTGGGTACTGCCGGCCGTCGGCCTCGTGCAGACCATTCCGTCGCTGGCCCTGCTGGCCTTCCTGATCACGCTGTATTCACGCATCGGCATGCTGCCAGCGCTGACCGCCCTGTTCCTGTACGGTCTGCTGCCGATCGTGCGCAGCACCTGCGCCGGCCTGGACGCCATCCCGCAGCCGCTCCGCGACTCGGCGCGCGCACTGGGGCTGCCGCGCATCGCGCGGCTGCTGCGCATCGAACTGCCGCTGGCGCTCGGGGCCATCCTCGCCGGCATACAGACCTCGGCGGTGATCAACGTCGGCACCGCCACCATCGCCGCCTTCATCGGTGCCGGTGGTTATGGCGAGCGCATTGCCACCGGCCTGGCCCTGAACGACGCCACGATGCTGCTCGCCGGCGCGCTGCCCGCAGCGGCGCTGGCGGTCCTGGTGCAGCTGCTGTTCTCGGCGCTGGAGCAACGACTGCTGGCGCCGCCGCTCAGGCAGGCGGCACGCGATCGGCGTGGCGCCTGACGCCGGTCACTTCTTCTTGAGATAGAAGACGAATTCGCCTGCAACCTCGGAGGCGCCCAGCAGCGTGTTGCCGGTCTGGCGCGAAAACGCCTGGAAGTCCTTCGTGGCGCCCGGATCGGTCGAGACGACCTTCAGGACCTGCCCCGTGATCAGCTCGTTCAACGCCTTCTTGGTGCGCAGAATCGGCAGCGGACAGTTCAGGCCGCGCGTGTCGAGTTCACGGTCGGATTCGATCGTATCAGTCATTGTCGTGCTCCCCCGCCCGGCCTGAAGATGCCCGGATTCTAAACAACCTGCCGGCAGGCGCAAGCATGCCGCGGTCGACGCTCGGCAAACCGGCCGCTCAGCCCCTGCCCTTGCGCGGCGGCTGCTGGGCGCGCAGTTCGCGCAGCCGCGACTCGGCCGAGGAGAGTTCGAAGAAGTCGCCGTCGCCAGCGCGCAACGCATTCTGCAACTGTTCGATCGCGAGCGCGCGATTGCCGAGCAGCACGTTCGCCTCGGCCTGTACCCGGCCCTGCGAGAGTACCTGGCCGAGTTCGGCATGGGCCCTCGCCTGGATGAAGAACAGCCGGTGGTCCGACGGGTAGTACTGCAGGGCATCGGAGGCGATCCTGAGCGCCTCGCGCGGCTGGCCCGTGCGGATCAGCAGGTCGGCGTAGTCGTAGACCAGCGCCCGGTAGCGCGGGTGCTCGATCAGCGCCGCCTGGTAGAACGCGGCCGCGCCCTTCAGGTTGCCCGCGACGACCAGCAGATCGCCCTCGAGGGCATCGATCATCGGCAGGCGCGGCGCGATCGGCCGCAGCGCGCGCAGCTCTTTCTGCGCGCGCGCGTAGTCCCGGGTACGCATCAACGCATGGACCAGCCCGAAGCGCTGCGCCGCCTCGTTGATGTAGGCCCCCTGCCGCAGGCCGTTGTCGAAGGTCTGCACGGCCTCGCGCGGCGTCCCCTGCATCGCGAGCAGCCGCGTGCGGACGAACTGGAACTCCGGATCATCGCGAACCTGGCGGTAGGGCAGCGTATCGATCCGGTTCAGCGCATCGGCGATCCGCTCGGTAGTCACCGGGTGGGTACGCAGGTAGGCGGGCGCCGAGGTCTCGAAGCTGCGGGTCGCCCGCTGCAGCCGTTCGAAGAAGGACGACATGCCACGGACGTCGAAGCCCGAGCGCTCCAGGATGGACAGCCCGACCCGGTCGGCATCGCGTTCCATGTCGCGCGTGAAGTTGAGCTGGCTCTGCACGACCGCCGCCTGCGCACCGATGATCGCGCCCTGCGCGAGTTGCGGGTTGGAACGCGCCGCGAGCAGCGCCAACGCCATCGCGACGATCGAGCCCACCTGCGCCTGCTGCTGGTTGGCGACCAGCCGCGCGATGTGGCCCTGCGTGACATGCGCGATCTCGTGCGCGATCACCGCCGCCAGCTCGGATTCGGTCTGCGCGGTGGCCATCAGGCCGGTGTGCACGCCGATGAAGCCACCGGGCAGCGCGAACGCATTGATCAGGCGATCGTCCATCACGAAGAATTCGAATGCGATCCGGGCATCGGGGCTGTTGGACGCAAGCCGGTAGCCGAGGTTGGCCAGGTAGGCGTTGAGTTCGGCGTCATCCAGGAAGCTGCGGTCGTTGCGCACTTCGCGCATCACCTCGATGCCGATCTGGCGCTCCTGTGCCACGGACAGCACGCCGCGCGACACATCGCCCAGGTCAGGCAGTTCGGGCAGTTCGCTGGCACCGGCCAGCGGCACCGAGATCGCGGCCGCCAGCGCGCAGGATCGCAGCACGCGCAGCGCACGCGAACGGGGTGCGCCGAACGGGTTCACCGGAGTCTGCGGGAGACAGGAGCGGAAACGCATGGTGTTATCATAAGGTCATTGCCTGTCCGGGGGGGTAGCACTGCGTTATCTGCTGGCGTTATCTGCTGGCGTTATCTGCCGGCATTATCTCCCGGTCCATCGCCGAGATACGTTGCCGCTCCTGCCCATGACCTCGATCGTATCCGCCCCGACCGCTGCCGATCTCACGCATTTCGATGCCGAAGGCCGCGCGGTCATGGTCGATGTCGGCG
>CAMDXD010000195.1 GCA_945877995.1 Bordetella parapertussis | reverse complement strand
ATGACCCTGTCGCGGCCCTCCTGGCAGAAGTCGATGTCGAAGTCGGGCATCGATACCCGCTCCGGGTTCAGGAAGCGTTCGAACAGCAGGTTGTAGCGCAGCGGGTCGAGGTCGGTGATGCACAGCGAATAGGCGACCAGCGACCCGGCCCCCGACCCCCGGCCCGGACCGACCGGTACCCGGTTCTGCTTCGCCCAGTTGATGAAGTCGGCGACGATCAGGAAGTAGCCGGGGAAACCCATCTTGACGATGGTGGCGATCTCGAATGCGAGCCGCTCGCGGTAGCGCGGCATCTCGCGCTCGCGCTCCTCGGGATGCGGATAGAGCAGCTGCATGCGCGCCTCGAGGCCGCGCTGCGCTTCCATGCGCAGGAAATCATCGAGGGTCACGCCGTCGGGCGTCGGGAACAGCGGCAGGTGCGTGCTGCCCAGCGTGAGCTCGAGGTTGCAGCGTTTCGCGATCTCGACCGTATTGGCCAGCGCCGAGGGCAGGTCGGCGAAGCGCCTGGCCATTTCCTCGGCCGGCAGCAGGTACTGGTCGGCGGTGAAGTCCTTCGGACGCCGCTGGTCGCCGAGCGAATAGCCCTCGGCGATACAGACCCGGGCTTCGTGTGCCTTGAAGTCGTCCGGATCCAGGAACTGGACCGGATGGGTCGCCACCACCGGCAGGCCGAGCCGTGCGGCCAGCGAGGCGGCTGCGCGCAGTTGCGGCTCATCGTCCGCATGACCGGCGCGCTGCAGCTCGAGGTAGAAACGGCCAGGAAACCGGGCCGCCCACTCGTTGGCCAGTGACTCGGCCAGCACCACGTTGCCGCCGAGCAGTGCCGCACCGATCTCACCCTTGCGTGCACCGGAGAACGCGATCAGACCGTCGGCACCCTCGCCATCGAGCCATTCGCGCCGCAGTTCAGGCCGGCCGCGATGCTGGTTCTCGCGGTAGGCGCGGGTGACCAGTTCGCACAGCCGCCGATAGCCCTCTGGCGACTGGCAGAGCAGCAACATGCGCGTCGCCCGGTCGCGATCGGCGTCCTGGGTGACCACCATGTCCACACCGGCAATCGGTTTCACGCCGAGCGAAATCGCCGCGCGGTAGAACTTGATCAGGCCGAACAGGTTCGCCGAATCGGTGATTGCCAGCGCCGGCATGCCCAGCGCCTTCGCGCGCTCGAGCGCCGCATCCGGCTGCATCAGGCCGTCGCTGACCGAATACTCGCTGTGCAGACGCAGATGGACAAAGGCAGGCTGGGGCATTCGGGGCAGGCGTCGCAGGGTGGGTGATCATTTTACGCGCGACCGGCAGACGATTGAAAATCCCCTTCAACCGGCCCAAACTCTGTCGACAGGAAGTTACCGTTCACGGCGGTACCATGCCGCACGTTGAATACCGGTGACCACATCCCGGCACCCGTCAGCATGCACCCGGAAGAGAGCGATCCCATGTCCACCAACCTGCCGTCATCCAGGCACAGCCTGCGCCCGCTCGCCAACGCCGCGATTGCCTGCACCCTGCTGGCCGCAGCGGGGGCGTACGGTCAGTCGATCTACAAGTCGGTCGATTCGATCGGGCGCGTGACCTATTCGCAGGAGCCGCTTGCAGGTGCGGTCTCGGTCGACAAGGTCGACGTCACGCCGAAGGTCATTGTCGACCGGCCCGCAGGTGCCAGTGGCGCCGCTGCGCCGAATGCAGCGGCCGAGGCGAAGCGGGCCGAGACCGCTCGCCAGGGCGACGAGTTCCGCCAGCGCCAGCATGCACGTGAAGCCCAGCGCCAACAGGCGAGGGACGCGGTCAATGCCGCCGAGCGCGATGTCGATGCTGCACAGAAGGCACTGGTCGCAGGCCAGGAGACCGACCAGCCCGGCGACCGTCAGGGCATCGGCGGCGTACGCAGCCGCCCGACCGACCAGTACCTGGAACGAGTGCAGCGCCTGGAGGCCGCTGTCGAGGCCGCGAAGAAACGTCTGCTCGAGGCGCAGAACCGGCTGCGCGAAACCCAGTAGCCAGGCGGCCCCGTCAGGCGCGCCGACTCATCAGGCCGCCGATCACCAGGAACGCGGAGGCGAGCAGGAACACCGGCGCGACCCCCACCAGGGTGCCCAGCAACCCTGCCCCGGTCGGCACCAGCACGTGCGTGAGGTTGTTGATCGCCAGCCTGAGCCCCGTCACTTCGCCGCCCCTGCCCTCTGGCGAACGATTGAACACCATCGCCAGGGTCAGCGGCTGCCCGGTACCGAGCGCGCCACCGACCAGGAACGCGAACAGCAGCAGCAGCGCATAGTTTTCAATATACGGAAATACCACGTAGATCGCCGCCCCGAAGAACATCGCGGTCATCAGCACCGGGCGCACCCGGAAGCGCGTGGTCAACGGCCCCAGGCAGGCGCGCATCACGAAGCCGCCGATCGCGAACGCGCCCAGGACCTTGCCGATCTCGGCCGGGGAAAGCTTGATGTTGTAGCCGTGGATCGGCACGTAGAAGGTGAACAGATCCCAGCCGGTCACGATCAGCGCGCTGGCGATCAGGATCTTGCGCAGTTCCGGGTTGGCGAGCAGGTCGAACGAACTGCCTGGCTTGCCCGACCTGCCGGACGCAGGCGTGGTGTTCAGCGAACGGATGAAGTAGAGCACCACCAGCGCGAAGAACATCGAGCAGGCGAGCAGACCCGAGGCCCGGGAATGCCCGTACCACTCGATCAGGTAGCCGGTACTCACTGGCCCGATCAGGTTCGACGCCGAGTAGCCGAGCGACAGCGTCGCGAAGTTGCGCGTGCGCTCTTCCTTCGGGCCGTACTGCCCGGCGAGGCTCTGCGACGACACGTTGTAGAAGGCAAACCCGAGCCCGACCATTATTGCCGAGGCGAACAGCGCAGTCAGCGTCGGGAACACGAACGGAATGACCAGCCCGACCGTCATCGAGGCAATGCCGAAGAGCATCGGCTTGCGGGTACCCAGCCGGTCTGCCACCCGCCCGGCATAGATCGCCAGCAGCAACGGCAGGAAAGAATAGGCCGCGATGAGCAGGCCGATGGTCCATTTGCTCGTCTGCAATTCCAGTGCGAACAAGGTGGCCAGCACCCGACTCCCCATCTGGGAGCCCTGGACGATCATCGTGAGGAACGCGAGCAGGTACATGGCTTAGCCCGCTGCGCCGCGGCGGACACGATCCCGTGAAAAACGAGGCATCAGTGTCTCAGCTTACGGGGCACCGCGTCTGCACCTGCCGCCCTGCCCAGCCTGCCCCCTGCCAGCCCTCAGGCGCCGGAGCCGACCGCTCAGTCGGTCGACTTGACGTCGTACTGGCGTACCGCCTTGGCCCAGCGCGCGACTTCCGCGCGCAGGTACTTGCCGAATTCGTCGGGCGACATGGGCGTAGGATCGAAGCCGCGGTCCTTCAGGGTCTGCGCAGCCGGCCCTCCGGAAAGCACCTTGTTGACCGCCTCGTTCAGGCGTATCACCACCGGCCTGGGCGTGCCCGCCGGTGCCATCAGGCCATACCAGCCGCGGATCTCGAAGCCCTTGTAGCCGGCCTCGCCCATCGTCGGGACGTCCGGCAGTTCGTTCGAGCGCCTGGGCGAAGTGACACCGAGCGGCCGTACCTTACCCGCCTTGATCTGCGGCAGGGCCGCCGTGGGGCCGGAGAAGATCACCTGCACCTCGTTGGCCAGCAGCGCAGCCATCGACGGGCCGGAGCCGCGATAGGGGATATGCGTCATCTTCAGATTCGCAGTCGAGTAGAAGACTTCCTGCGCCACATGCGCGGTCGCGTTGCCGGAACCGAAGTTGTACTTGCCCGGATTGGCCTGGACAAGCTTGACGAATTCGACGAGGGTCTTCGCTGGCACCGACGGGTGGATGCTCATCAGATACGGCTGCTCGACCAGCATCCCGACCGGCACGAAGTCACGTATCGCGTCGAAGGGCGGCTTCGGGCTCATCGGCGGTGCGATCGCCGTCGCGCCGATCTCGGCGATCACCAGCGTGTAGCCATCGTTCGCCGAGCGCGCCCCGATCTGCGTACCGACCACGCCCTGTGCGCCGCCCCGGTTGTCGATAAGCACCGGCTGCCCGAGTTGCTCGGACAACGGCTGCTGGATCACGCGCGTGACGAAATCGGTGCCGCCGCCCGGCGGGAACGGCACGATGATGCGTATCGGCTTCTGCGGGAAGGCGTCTGCGGCAGCCGCCGGACCGGCGAACGGGACCATCAAGGCCACCAGGGCAGCGGTCAATGCCATGGCGACGGGCATGGGCCGGTGCGCCGGCGATGCCGGTTGGCTGTAAACGGGTTTCGAACAGCGCGGCTGCAGGTTCATCTGGGGCTCCCGGTTGACAGGGCGGACAGCAGTTCGGGCGCGAGTGTATCAGCGGTCGATGAACCTATTGCAACAGCCCGGCGGGTGCCGGCCATCGAATGCCGTGCGTCGGCAGCGCGCAGCGGCGCGGCAACGGGAACTGCGGCGATCAACTGAGCAGGATACGCTTCATCTTGGCCACGGCGCTCTCCGGGCTGGTGAGCGGCTTCTCCCCGGTCGCCGCCTCGACCGCCGCCGCGGCACGCGCCATCGAGAACTGCGACAGCAGCAGGCGACCGCGGCCCTTGTAGCGCGACGCCGCCTCGGCGATCAGGCGGTCGTGCGCTGCGGCATCGCCTTCGCCGAGCAGGCGCTGTGCATCGGGGACGTGTACGCCGATGAGTTCCGGCATCCGTCCGCCGGGACCAATCGCCTCGCGGAAGTCGACTTCCATCGACGGGATGCTGGGCGCGAACGTGGCGAGCACCACGATAGGCATCGCCGTCGCCACCGCCTCCTCGACCATCGCCTCGTTCGGCTTGAGTATCGGCAGCGGGGCATTGCGGCGCACGGCGTCGATCGCCTCGCCGAAAGCCGAGCAGGTATAGATGATGCCGTCGACCCGCTGCGCGATGCAGTAGTCGGTGAGAGCGCGGAAACGCGGCGCGAAGTCGACCTCCATGCCGCCGGGCGCGGCGCGGTCGAACGCGAGCGAGTCGTCGAGCAGGTTCATCGGCTGCGTTCCCGGCAGGCCGGCGCGCAGCGCGTCGTTGATCGGGGCAACCGCCAGCGGCGTCGCGTGGATGAGTCCGATGCGAAGAGTCATTCGGGTACGTCCCGTTCAGGCGTTGGCCAGGGCCTGCACCACTTTCGCGGTGAAGGCGGCGGTGCCGAGCGGCCCGCCGAGATCGCCGGTGCGGCGCTTCGGATCGACGATCACCGAGTCGATCGCACGTTCCATCGCTGCGGCCGCATCGACCAGTTTCGCGTTGCCCGTGCGCCGACCGTACCAGTCGAACAGCATCCCGGCGGAAAGGATGAGCGAGGTCGGGTTCGCGATGCCCTTGCCGGCGATGTCGGGCGCCGAGCCGTGCTGGGCCTGGGCCACGCAGAAGTCGTCGCCCTGGTTGGTCGAGCCGGCGAGCCCGAGGCTGCCCGACAGTTCACCCGCCTCATCGGACAGGATGTCGCCGAACATGTTCTCGGCCATCACCACGTCGAACTTCGACGGATCGCGCACCAGCAGCGCGGCCATCGCGTCGACGATCTTCTCTTCCACCTCGACGTCCGGGTAGTCCTTCGCCACCGCACGCGCCTCGCGCAGCCAGAGGCCGTCGGACATCTTCATCACGTTTTGCTTGTGCACGATGGTGACCTTCTTCCGGCGGCCGCGCGCCAGTTCGAACGAGACGATCGCGATCTTGCGCGAAGCCTCGGCGGTGACCTTGCGTACCGCAAGCGCGATGTCAGGCGTCGGCATGAACTCGCCCACGCCCATGAACATGTTGCGGTCGGCGTAGAAGCCTTCGGTGCACTGGCGCACGATGATCAGGTCCATCGGCACGCCCACGCGCGACAGGCCCATGCGGCTCTTAGCCGGGCGGATGTTCGCGTAGAGGTCCCACTTCACGCGGAACTCGCCCGACGGGTTGATGCCGCCCTGGTCGCGCGGCGGGTAGTCGAGGTGCGACACCGGCCCGAGGATCACCCCGTCGCTGTGGGCGACCTTCGCGCGCACATGGTCCGGAAACGTCGACTTGAACTTCTCGAGTGCGGGAAAGCCGATCAGGTCATGGTCGTACTTCAGGCCGAGCCCGAAGCGTGCATCGACGGCGTTGCAGACGGCGAGCGTCGCATCGGTGATCTCGGGGCCGATGCCGTCGCCCGGCAGAACCAGCAGTTTCATTACCTTCTCCTCAGTGCCTCAGTCCCGCGGCGCGACCGTTCGTCCGGTGCATCGGTGCCCCCGGCGCGTGAGGTGTGTCAGGTCCACGCAGTGCATGGATGCCCGCCGGAGGGCTTGTCGGCCGGGAAAACCCTCCGGTCCGGGAAACAGTGGATGATCGCATGCCGTGCCGGGCTCAGGCCAGCCATGGCTGCGGGGCGGATAGCTCGGGACGCTGCGCGAGGGGCCGCTGGCGCGCGAGGTTACAGGCGGAAGCCCAACGCCTGCAGTTGCTCGCGCGCTGCTGCATCGTGCAGCAGCGCGATGAACGCCTTCACCGATGGCCGGTCCGCGCGCGCCTTCGGCACCACGAAATCGTAGTGCTCTTCCTGCATCGGGATGAAGCCCATGCCGTACTGCGCGGCGACGGTATCGATCGCAACGCCCCAGTCGGCGCGCCGCTGCGCGACCGACGCCGCGACCGCGTTGTGCGACCGGGTCTGTACGCCGTAGCCGGGCGGCTGCCGGCCGTCCAGCAAGCGGTCTACCAGCACGCGCGTACCGCTGCCCGGGTTTCGGTTGACCAGCGTGCAATCGGCATCGGCCAAGGCAGCCGCGACGGCATCGGCGATCGACCGCCCTTCGAACCGTCGATCGCCCGGCCGGAACACCAGCCCCTGCATCCGCCGGTAGCCCTCGATCAGCAGCAGGCTGTCGTCGAGCAGGTGGCGGTTGTAGGCGCCGGTGGCCGGGTCCATCAAGTGGATGCCGGCGATATCGCATTCCCCGCGCCGGGCTGCCGCCAACCCGCCCATACTGCCCACGTGCAGTGCCTTGACGGTCGTGCCGCGCAGTTGCAGTTCACCAAGCAGGCAGTCGAGCCCGACGCAATGGCTGCCGATCGCCACCAGCCCGGCGGCTTCGAGTCCGGATCCCAGCAGTTGCACCTCGACCAGCGTGTCGGCATCGACGATTTCCTGGTGCTGCCCGATGGTGACGAAGCCGTCCGCCTGGCTGAACGCGGTGACCGAGCCGGAACCCTTGCCCATCGGATAGGCTGCGAGCCCTGCATCGGCATCGAACAGCCCCACCAGCAGGTATTCGGTGCGCCCGCGCTCCGAGTTGATCCGCACCGGCAGTCTTGCCTGAACCGACTGCCTGCGCTCCGGGGGCAGGCCGGCGAACGCGCGCAGCACCGGGGCAACGAATTCGTGGAAGGTGAAGATCGCCGAGGTCGGGAACCCGGG
>CAMDXD010000194.1 GCA_945877995.1 Bordetella parapertussis | reverse complement strand
CGGCACCCTCGCCTTTCTCGTCGGCATCGCGAGGGTGAACGGTCCGGCACTGGTGGTCACGCAATGGCTGATCACCCGCTTCTCCGCCGAGCCTGCGCTGCTCGGCGCTTTGCTCGAGGCGCTCGGGCGCAGCACGGCCGACAGCATGTGCCCGCAGGGCTCGGTGGAACTGGTCAGCTACAACGGCAAGTCTTTCGACCTGCCGCTGCTCTGCACGCGCCTCAAGATGGCCCGGATGGGCGCCGGGCTGGCCGGGCTGGTGCACCATGACCTGCTGCATCCGCTGCGCACGGCGTTCGCCCGGCGCTGGCCCGATTGCCGGCTGCAGACTGCAGAGCGCCTGCTACTTGGCCTCGAGCGAAGCGATGACCTGCCGGGACACCGGATCCCGGCCGTATGGGCCGATTTCGTCCGGTTCGGTGAGGCACGGGAACTCGATGCGCTCGTGCGGCACAACCGCGTCGACCTGCTGTCGCTCGCCGCGCTGCTGCCGGCGCTGGCCCAGGTGTTCGTCGATCCGGCAGCGCACCTCCCAGCGTCTGTCGAGCACCTTCGGCAGGCGCTGCCCGACTCGGCAGCGATCGCGCGCATGCAGCGTCGGCGGCGCAGGCCCGACTGCGCCCGCGCCCACCTGCTGGCAGCACAGGCCGCGATGGATGATCGCGCCTTGCTGGAACTCGCCGACCTGCATCGCGCGCGCGGCGACTGGGGTCTCGCCTTGCCGATCTGGCAGGCGCTCGCCGTCGCCGGTTCGCTGCACGCCACGGAATCGCTCGCGAAGTACCATGAGCATGTGAGCCGCGACCTCGCCGAGGCGATGCGCTGGTGCGAGATACTCTGCCGCGAGGCACCTGCAGCCCCTGCACACGCCGGCCGCCTGCGCAGGCTGCAGCAGCGCCGCCAGCGCCATGGCGCGTTGTTCGGCTGAACCGGCTACGGCGGAAAAAAAACCGGACGCTGAGTCCGGTTTAAACCTCGTCGGAGAGATTCACACGCATCGGGCGGGGGAGGAACCCGACCGACCCCCCTATTAACGCACACTGTTAGCTTTGGTTGACATTTATTTGTGTCTATTATTTGTTACAGTTTGCGTCCTCTGGTCAGCGATGCAGGCCTTGCGGCGCCGCTGACCGATGACACGGCGGGTACGCCCGCTCACGCGAATTCACAGCGACGCGCGTTTCGATTACTTTCCGGACTGCAAGGTCGCCCGTACCCCACCCGGCGAGGCGACCGGGTCCCCCACGTGGTTCCGCTACCGAGGAGAGTTCCATGCAACACCATCGTCGTCGCCTGCTCGTCGCTGCCGCAGCAACGCCGCTCGCGCACCTGCCTGCTGCGCAGGCCCAAGCCTTTCCTTCGAAAACGATACGCATCGTGGTGCCTTTCCCTGCCGGCGGCACCACCGACGTCATCGCGCGACTGGTGGCGCAGCGCATGACCGAGTCGATGGGCCAACCGGTGATCGTCGAGAACCGCAGCGGCGCGGGCGGCACGATCGGCGCCGAGGTGATGGCCAGGGCCAATCCCGATGGCTACACGATGATGATGCACAACCTCACCTTCCCGCTCGCCTCGACGGTGCAGGCCCTGCAGGGCAAGCCGCTGTACAGCCTGGACAGCGATTTCGCCGGCGTGTCGCTGTCGGCCAACGTCCCGTTCATGCTGCTCGCACACCCGTCGGTGCCGGTGAAGAACCTCGCCCAGTTCGCCAGGCTGCTGCAGGGCAACCGCAAGCTGTCCTACAACTACGGTTCGACCGGGCCGGGCTCGGTGATGAACGTGCTGGGCGAGATCCTGAAGCAGGAAGCGCGCTTTGACATGACCCACATTCCGTTCAAGGGTGCCAATCCGATGCGCCTGGAACTGCTGGCCGGCCGCCTCGACTTCGGCGGCGACCAGTTGTCCACCTGCCTCGAGAACATCCGCAAGGGCGAACTGCGCGCACTGGCCACCACCGCTCCGGTCCGGGTGAAGGCCCTGCCCGATGTGCCGACGGTGCGCGAACTCGGCTTCCCGCTGCTTGAAATCGAAGGCTGGAACGGGCTGTTCGCCCCGGCGAAGACGCCGCGCGACATCCTCGATCGGCTGTCAAAGGAAGCCGCCGCGGCGGCCCGGCACCCGGATGTCGTCAGGCGCCTGATCGAGATCGCAGCCGACCCAGTCGGCTCGAACGGGCCGGAAATGACTGCCCTGCTGCGCCGGCAGGTCGAACAGTTCACGCCCATCCTGCGCAAGCTGAAACTGGTGGTCGAGTAGCGAGCGGCCGCTGGTGGACCCGCCTGAAGCCGATCGGGGGCGTTCGGGTCGGGGGGGCGGCCGGTGACGCTTTGGTACACTCGGTACCTTTCATTTCTTTCGCCGCATCTTCAGGAGAGCCGAATGGCAGCCAGCCCCGCCCCCACCGATTCGCTGACCGGTTATGTCGCCGACTTCATCGTCGGCACGCGTTTTGAAGACATCCCGGCGGACGTGCTGGCCGTGGGCAAGAAGTCGATCCTCGACGGGCTGGGTCTGGCGCTGTCGGGTTCGGTGGCCCATTCGGGCGAGATCGTGCGCGACTACCTGGCGGCGCAGGGATTCTCCGGTGGCCCGTGCTCGGCGATCGGCATGTCGCTCAAGCTGCCCCCCCGGTTCGCGGCGTTCGCCAATGGCGTGGGTATCCATGCCGACGACTACGACGACACCCAGCTCGCGGTGGCCAAGGACCGCGTCTACGGCCTGCTGACCCATCCGACAGCACCCTGCCTGCCCTCCGCGCTTGCGATCAGCGAACGCGATGGCCGGAACGGCCGTGACCTGATGCTTGCCTACCACATCGGCGTCGAGGTCGAGTGCAAGATCGCCGAGGCGATCAACCCGCGACATTACCAGGAAGGCTTCCACGCCACGGCTACCTGCGGCACGTTCGCCTCCGCTACCGCCGCCTCGAAGCTCTATGGCCTGCCGAAGGAAGCCGTGCTGCGCGCGCTGTCGATCGCCGGCAGCCAGTCCGCCGGGCTGCGCGAGAACTTCGGCACGATGACCAAGCCGTTCCACGCCGGCAAGGCGGCCGAGTCCGGCGTGTTCGCCACCGACATGGCGAAGATGGGCTGGACCGCTGCACCGAACATCCTCGAGGCCGGCCGCGGCTTCTTCAAGGCCGCCGGCGGCGGCTGGGACGATGGCTCGATCCGCGGCATCCTCGGCAAGCCGTGGACGTTCGTGAACCCGGGCGTGTCGATCAAGCCGCATCCGTCCGGCTCGCTCACCCACCCCGGCATGACGAAGATGCTCGAGCTGATCAAGGCGAACGGTATCCGCGCCGACCAGGTCGAACGCGTGAAGGTCGGCACCAACCACAACATGCCGAACGCACTGATCCATCATCGCCCGTGCAACGAACTCCAGGCCAAGTTCAGCATGGAGTTCTGCATGGCGATCCTGCTGCTCGACGGCCGTGCGAACCTGCCCGAGTTCACCGACGACGTGGTGCTGCGCGCGGACGTGCAGGCGATGATCGAGAAAGTCGACTTCGGCGTGCACCCGGAGGCGGAGGCTGCCGGCTACGACAAGATGACCACGATCATCGAGATCCAGATGAAGGATGGCCGGGTCATCAAGGGCTCCGCCGACTTCGGCAAGGGCAGCCCGGCCAACCCGATGACCTACGCGGAAGTCGCCGACAAGTTCCATGGCTGCTGCGAATTCGCGAAGTGGCCGACGGCGAAGGCCGCGCAGATAGTCGAAATGGTGCGCAACCTCGAGCAGCTGAACGACGTACGCGAACTCACCGCCCTGCTGGTCAGGTAGGCGCACGTCGATGCAGCGCTGGCGCAATCCGCAGGCCATTTCGTTCACTGCGGCGCGGTCGCATTTCCGGGACGGCAGCGATACGCCCCGGGATTTCCTCGAACGATGCATCGACACGATCGCGGCCCGTGAGTCGGCGGTCAAGGCCTGGGTGGTGCTCGACCTCGAGGCTGCCCGCAGGGCGGCCGACGAATCGACCGCGCGCTACAGCGCGGGACGTCCATTGTCGCCGGTGGACGGCTGCCCGATCGGCGTCAAGGACATCATCGCCACGCGCGACCTGCCAACGCAGATGAACAGCCCCGCGTTCAAGGACTGGCAGTCACCTTGTGATGCGGCCCCAGTGCATGCGATGCGCAAGGGCGGCGCAGTGATCGTGGGCAAGACGGTCACCACCGAGTTCGCGGTGGGATATTCGGGCCCGACCACGAACGCATTCGATCCGGGGCGCACCCCGGGCGGATCGTCCAGCGGTTCGGCCGCGGCTGTGGGTGCCGGCATGGTGCCGCTCGCGTTCGGCACGCAGACCCAGGGCTCGACGATCCGGCCGGCGTCGTATAACGGCGCGGTCGGATACAAGCCCACGCTCGGCATGCTGCCGCTGGGCGGGGTGCATCCACTGTCGCAGACGCTCGACCACCTCGGCGTGATCGGCGCCACCCTGGACGATGTATGGTGCGCGGCATCGCAGGTCTCCACCGCGCTGGGTAGCCCCGGCCATCGGTCGCTGCCGGCAGCGGGCGAGCATGCGCCACAGCCCGTGCGCCCCCGTCGCATGATCCACCTGCACACGAAAGGCTGGCCGGAGATCGATGCCGCGACGGCAGCAGCGTTCGGTTCGTTCACCGCCGCGCTTGCAGACCAGGGCGTGGAACTGATCAGCCGCGACAACGACCTTCAGGTTGCCCGGCTCGAGCAGCAGCTCGACGCCTGGGTGGACGATGGGCTGGACCTGCTCGCCTACGAGATGCGCTGGCCCTTCGAAACCTACGTGCAGGCGCACGGCACGCTGATCGGCGAGCGCATCCGCGGCTTCATGCAGCGGGCCCGGGAAATCACGCCCGCCCGCTACGACGAGATGCTCGCGACGCGCCTGCGCATGCAGGCGGAGGTGCGCTCCGTCGCCGCAGGTACCGACGGCTTCGTCACATTGCCCTGTTCCGGCATCGCGCCGCGCGGGTTCGAATTCACCGGCAGCCGTACCTTCCTTGCGTACTGGTCCTGCCTTGGCTTCCCGACGTTCAGCCTGCCGCTGCTGGCCGTCGATGCAATGCCGCTCGGCGTCCAGTGGATGGGCGTGGACGGCCAGGACGGCGCGCTGGCCGCCAGCGCAAGCTGGTGCATGCAGGCACTCGCCTGAGACCCCATTCCGAAACGCCCCAAAGGAGTTACCGATGCCCCTGCTCCAGACACTCGATACCGTACAGCGCGCCTCGCCTCGATGCGTCCGCCGGCCGGCGCTCCCCCTTGCGTTCGCGGCATTGCTCTGCCTGCCCGCAGCCGCCGGGGCCCAGCCGAAGGACCCGGCCGCGGGATGGCCCGATCGGCCGATCCGCCTGATCGTGCCGTTCGCACCGGGCGGCAGCACCGATGCCGCAGCCCGCATCATCGGGCTGAGGGTGACCGAGCTCTGGGGCCAGCAGGTGCTGATCGACAACCGGCCCGGCGCGACCGGCATCATCGGCTCCGAGATGGTGGCCAGGGCGACCCCCGACGGCTACACGGTGCTGTTCGGCACGATCGGCTCGCATTCGGTCAACGTCAGCCTGTTCAAGCTCAGCTACGACCCGCTGAAGGACTTCGAACCCGTGACGATGACTGCGGCGGTCGGTAACGTGCTGGTCGTCAATGCGAAGTCGCCGTTGAAGTCGGTCAAGGACCTGGTCGCGCTCGCCCGGCAGAAGCCCGGCGAACCGACCTTCGCATCCTCCGGCATCGGTGGCGCGCCTCACCTGACCGGCGAGTTCTTCGCGCTGCAGACCGGCACGAAGATGACCCACATCCCGTACAAGGGCGGTGGTCCGGCAATGGCTGACCTCGTCTCGGGCAATGTCACCCTGAGTTTCGCCTCGATGACCTCGGCGCTGCCGTTCATCAAGGACGGCCGTCTGCGGCCGCTGGCAGTGTCCTCACGTACGCGCTCGGGCCAGTTGCCGGACGTACCGACGATGATCGAAGCCGGCCTGCCCAACTTCGAGGTGCGCGACTGGCAGGGAATGTTCCTGCCGCGCGGTACGCCACGGGCCGTCGTCGACAAGCTGGCCAAGGGCGTCATTTCGGTGCTCCGGCAGCCGGACACGGTGGAGCGTTTCACCGCCCAGGGCATGGAGATCATCGCCAGTTCGCCGGACGAGTTCCGCAAGGCGATCGCCTCCGAGATCGCGCGCTGGGCAAAGGTGGTAAAAGAAGCGAACATCAAGGCTGAATAGCCCGGAAGGCACGAGATGGCACGCAATAGCCCCACAACCTCGTTCATCGGTCGCGGCCTGTCCGCAAGCAGTTGCCGGGTGGCCGCCGCGTGCGCCCTCGGCGTCATTGCCGCCTGCGCCCACGCCACCGTGCAGGCTCAGGCTCAGCACTATCCATCGCGGCCTGTGCGCAGCGTCGTGCCGTTCGCGGCCGGCGGGCTGAACGACACGCTGTCGCGACTGTTCGCGCAGGCGTTGTCCGAGCGCCTGAAGGCCACCTTCGTGATCGACAACCGCCCCGGTGCGGGCGGTACCACCGGCACCGCCATCGTCGCCCAGGCAGTCGCCGACGGCTACACCCTGTTGTTCAGTTCGTCGACGACCATCGCGGTCAGCCCGCACCTGTTCACCAAGCTGGCCTATGACCCGGTGCGCGATTTCGCGCCGATCACCAGCCTGGCGACGGTCGAGAGCCTGCTGCTGGTCAATCCGGCGACACCCGCGAAGACGGTGAAGGAAGTGGTCGCGCTGGCCCGCGCACAGCCAGGCCAGATTCGCTACGGTTCAGTCGGCATCGGCTCCTCGCAGCATATTGCCGGCGCGCTTTTCGGCACGCTCGCCAGGGTCGACCTGCTGCATGTGCCCTACAAGGCTGCGGGCCAGGTGCTGGCAGACCTCCTCAACGGCTCGATCACCCTCGACTTCGAACCGATGCCGACCGCGTTGCCACACATCCGGGCCGGCCGCCTGCGCCCGGTCGCAGTCACCTCGACGAAGCGCTCGCAGGTTCTGCCCGAAGTACCGACGATCGCCGAGTCGCTTCCAGGATACGAGATGAGCCTGTGGACCGGCCTGCTCGCCCCGCGCGGCACGCCGCACCCGGTCGTCGAGCGGCTCAACGGCACAATGGCCGAAGTGCTGGCCTCGGCCGACATGAAGGAACGCCTGCTCGGACTGGGCGCCGCACCGCTGGGTGACACGCCAGAACGCTTCGCCGTCTTCATACGACGCGAAGTCGAACGGATGGGCGAGGTCGTCAAGGCCTCCGGCGCCACCGCACAGTAGCTTCCGGCACGGCGATCGCCCCTTGGATCGCGCACAGGGCAACGGTGGTGAAGGAAGCGCACACCGAGGCTGGACAACTGGAGGAACGGCATGGACCGCGACAGCTCGCAGCGAATGAAAACCCAACGGCAAGGTTCCCGCAGCGCAACCGGCCCGCGCA
>CAMDXD010000193.1 GCA_945877995.1 Bordetella parapertussis | reverse complement strand
AGCTTGGGCAGGATCGCGGCATTGAACACATGGGCAGACGACACGAACCCGACGACATAGCCATCCGCCGGCGAGCGCGCGAGCACCTCGGTGCCGATCGTGCTGCCAGCCCCGCCGCGGTTCTCGATGACGAAGGTCTGGCCGAGGATTTCCTGCATCCGCGCGGCGACGCCGCGCGCGATGATATCGGTGTTCCCGCCCGGCGGGAACGGCACGATCATGCGAATCGGCTTTGCTGGGTAAGCTTGCGCCAGCGAATCGGCCGGGGTGGCGGACAGGACGGCCAGTGAAAGCACTGACATCGAAAGCATGGCGGCCGGCGCGACGCGGGCCCGTGGCATGGGATGGTTCATTGTGCTGCTCCTCCAGTGGCGCCCGCTACCAGCCCGTCCGGAAAGACGGGGGTGCGGAAGATAAACGCGGTGGAATCTCGGGTTCCGTCCGCAAGACGGCCGTCGCCAGCCGACAGGAAGTCTACGTCACTTCACGGCAACGGCCGCGCCGAAATTCGCAGTCCGTGCCAAGGTCCGGGCGAGGACGGCCTGGCCCTGCAGCAACGCCGGGTTGTCATTGCCCACGCGCACCGTGCCCGCGGCCTGGTCGCCGCGGGTCGGCGCTAGGATCTCGTGGCGCACCTGCTTGCCGCCGATGTCCGCGTTGAAAATCACGTTGAGATCGGTGCCCACCATCTCGGCAAACACGAGCGTGGCTGGCCGGCCGCCCAGCGAGACGCTGCCGGTGAGCAACTGAAAACGCTGCTCGAAGTCGAACTCGACCGGCAGCACCTGCCCGCCCGCGACCGGCATCTTGCCCTGCCAGCGGCCGCCGGCCTGCGCGGGAACGATCCACATGTACACATAGGCCAGCCCCGGCGTGCCGACCTTCTTCTCGGGCACGTCGAGGGTGATGCGATCGTCGGGCAGCCAGTCCTCGAAGTGATAGTCGTGCGTGACCACCCGCGAACCCGGCCGCAGCTCGGCCAGCAGTTTAGGGCGTGCCATCATGTTCACTTCGGGCAGCAGGTACATCGTGATGACATCGGCCTTGGCGAGGTCGGTCTTGAAGATATCGCGCTGGAAGAACTGCACGCGGTCGGCAACCCCGGCCTGCTTCGCCGTGGCATTGGCATGGCGGACCAGCTCCGGGTCGAGGTCGACGCCAAAGCCGCGGATGCCCATGCGCTGGGCAGCCGTGATGATGATGCGGCCATCGCCCGAGCCGAGGTCGACCAGGAAATCCTTCGCTCCGACGCGTCCCATGCGCAGCATCTCGTCGACCACCTTCTGCGGCGTCGGCACGTAGGGCGAGGAGTCTGACCTGATCACCACCGCATCGCGCGAGACTGGCTGCGCGCGGGTGACCGGGGACAGCACGGTACCGGCGGCGCCTGCAGCAAGGGCATGCAGCACCGCGCGGCGGGCTGCCGCAGGACCTGCCGCCCCGGATATCGTCAACGGAGCCACTCGGAAAGCGGTGTCGGAGGATTTCATTTCACCAGTCCGGTCGGGCGGAAGTAGGCCGTGGCGGGCGTGCGCGCCGCCTGCCACGGATAGGTGACGGTCTTGTATTCGGGGGCGTCGCGGTAGACGACCTTCACGCTGCCCTCGATGCGGTCGCCGCGCACCTTGCCGGAAAATTCATGTTGGGTCAGACCGACCTTGTCGAGCGTGATTTCCATGCTGAACGACAGGTCTTCGCCCTGCAGCTTCATGTCGGCGAACACGCCGCGCCGGTCGCCGACGCGGCAGATGCCTTCGGCGACCTGGAAGCGCTGCTCGAGCAGCGCTTCGTAGCGCTGCGTGCTGCCAGTGCTCGGAAGATTCCAGTTCCAGTAGCCCTGCACCTTCGCCGGAACGATCCACACCAGAACCTGGCCATCCTCGGCATCGGTGAAATCGGGTTCCCAGCCGGGCATCTTGAAGCCGTTGGAGATCAGCCGGGTTCCAGGCCTTGCCTCGGCGAGCAGCTTCGGTCGAAGCAGCCGCATCAGCTCGGGGAACAGCCACATCGTGATCACCGTCGCCTGGCCGATGTCCGTATCGAACACGTTGCGGTGAAAGAAATGCGCGCGATCGGCAACGCCCTGCTCGTGTGCGTTCGCGGTCGCTTCCGCGACCAGTTCGGGGTTGATGTCGACGCCCCAGCCACGCACCTTCGGGTTGGCCTTGAGCGCAGTGAGCACGATGCGGCCGTCGCCGGAGCCGAGGTCGACGATCACATCGTCATCGCGCAATTGAGCCATCTTCACCATCCGGTCGACGGTGAACTGCGCGCTGCCCACGAACAGCGAGAAGCGCTCCTGCGCGCGTGCGGCGCCGGGCAGCAGCGCCGCACCGGCCAGCAGCGACAGGCAGGCCCGGCGCTGCCTCGATGGCAGCGCACTGGCCGCAGGACCGATGGCCGCTCCGGTCTGGCCGCCGGGGACGGTGCCGCCCGGGGTCGGATCGCCGCGCCTGCTCACTTGAGGTCTATGCCGGTCGGGCGGAACCAGCCGCTCTTCGCGACGCGCCGTGCCGTCCACGGCAGTTCCGTCGGCTTGCCCTCGGGCAGCGCGACCTTCACAGTGCCCTTGATGGTGTCGCCGTTCACCTTGCCCGAGAACTCGTGCTTGGTACGGCCGACGCCGGTCAGCGTCATGTCGAACACGAACGAAACGTCTTCGCCGCGCAGCTTGACGTCGGTCAGGCTCTCGCGCCGGTTGCCGACGCGGGCGAAGCCCTCGGCGTTCTGGAAGGCCTGGTTCATGACCACGTCGTAGGTCTGGCTGGTGCCGTTCAAAGGCAGGTCCCAGGTCCAGTAGCCTGCGACGCGCGCGGGCACGATCCACAGCATGATGGGGCTGGAACCTTCGCGGTCGATCTGGTCGGGCTGCCAGAGCCCGAGGATGTTGTCGGTGCCGATCAGCTGGCCGTTGACGATGACCCGCGCGCCGGGCCGTGCCTCGGCGAGGATCTTCGGCTGCAGCAGCCGGGTGAGGTTGGCGAACAGCCACATGTTGATCACGTTGACTTCGCGCAGGTCGACGTCGAACGCGTTGCGCTGGCTGAACTGCGCACGGTCGGACACGCCCTGCTTGGCCGCCTCTTCGGTGGCTGTCTTCACCAGCCACTCCTGCAGGTCCACGCCCCAGCCGCGCACCTTCGGGTTGCTCTTGGCCGCCGCGATGATGATCTGGCCGTTGCCCGAGCCGAGATCGGCGACCACGTCACCGTCCTTCAGCGCCGCGAGCTTGAGCATGCGGTTCACCGCGTCCTGGCTGCTCGGCCCGAACGGCGTTGCGTACTCCTGCGCCAGTGCGGCCCGGATCGGACCGAATGCACCGGCGAGCATCCCGGCCGCGGCCGTGGCCCCGGCGATGAACGTGCGACGCGACTGCTGATCCATCTGTGTTCTCCCTGTACTTTCTTGATTGTGGAGTGTGTGGACCGGCCCTCCGGCCCGCCCGCGCATCACTACTTCGTCTCGACTCCCGTCGGACGAAAATACGCGGTCGTCACCGTGCGCCGTGCAATCCACGGCAGTTCGATGCTCTTGCCATCGGGCATCGCGACCTTCACCGTACCCTTGATCTGGTCGCCGTTCACCTTGCCCACGAAATCGTGCCGGGCCAGGCCTACGCCATCGAGCGTCATCTCGACCGAGAACGAGAAGTCCTCGCCCCTGAGCTTGACGTTCTGCAGCAGTCCGCGGCGGTTGCCCGCGCGCGTCACGCCCTCGGCCATCTGGAACCGCTGCTCGAGGATCGCGTCATGGCTGAACGCGATGCCATTGAGCGTGTACTGCCACGACCAGTAGCCCTCGACCTTCGCCGGCACGATCCACAGCCCGACGGCAGAGCCGGCCTCCTTGTCCCACTCATCGGCCTGCCAGGAGCCCATGTCGAACAGGTGGGTCAGCACGCGCGTGCCGGGCCGCGCCTCGGCGAGGATCTTCGGCCGCAGCAGGCGCATCAGTTCGGGGAACAGCCACATGTTGATCACGGTGACATCGCGGATGTCGGCATCGAACACGTTGCGATGGTAGAACTGGATGCGATCGGCGACGCCCTGCTTCTTCGCGGTCTCGTTCGACTGGCGCACCAGGTTCTCGTTGATGTCCACGCCCCAGCCGCGCACCTTCGGGTTGTCGCGCGCGGCGGTCAGCACGATCCGGCCGTCGCCGGACCCGAGGTCGACCACCATGTCGGTATCCTGGATGCGCGCGAGCTTCACCAACCGCTCGACGGTCGGCTGGGCACTCGGCACGAACAGGGAAAAACGCTCCTGCGCGGTGGCCGCGCCGGTGCACAGGAAAAGCATGCAGGCGGCGAGCAGCCTGCGCGCCGCCGGGCCCATCGTGGAAACTGTGTGCATTTTCATCCTCGAACGATCGAAGCTTGGGGAACGTACTTCACTTGATGTTGACGCCTGTGGCCCGGAACCACGCTGCCGCCGTGCCGCGGCGCGCGATCCAGGGCAGTTGCTGCGGCTTGCCATCGGCCGGAGTCACCGTGACCGTGCCGCGGATCTCATCGCCCTCGACCTTGCCGGCGAAAGCGTGGTGCGTCCGGCCGACACCCTCGACCGTGATCTCCATCACGAACGAGATGTCCGCTCCCTGGAGCCGTGCCTCGGTCACCGACTCGCGCCGGTTGCCGAGGCGGGCATGGCCTTCGATCACCTGGAACTGCTGGCTCACCAGCAAGTCATACGGGCGCGCCTCGCCGCCCAGCGGCAGCTGCCACGACCATGCGCCCTCGACCCGGGCAGGCACGACCCACACCAGGATCGAGCTCTGCGTGCCGTCGCCGCGATCGACCCGGTCAGGCAGCCAGTTGCCCATCATGTTCGCATTGTCGATCAGCGCGCCGTTGACGATCACACGGGTACCCGGCCTGGCCTCGGCCAGGATCTTCGAGCGCAGCAGCTGGGTCAGGCTGCGGAACAGCCACATGTTGATGACCGTGACCTCGCGCAGGTCGACGTCGAACGCGTTGCGGTGAAAGAACTGGGCACGGTCGGACAGCCCCTCCTTCTTCGCCGTCTCGTTCGCCGCCGCCACCAGGCTGGCTTCGATATCGACGCCCCAGCCACGTACCTTCGGATTGCTGCGCACGGCCGCGAGCACGATGCGCCCGTCGAAGGAGCCGAGGTCGACCACCACATCGCCGTCGCGCAACTGCGCCACCTTCACCATCCGGTCGATGATGACCGGGCTGCTGCCCGCCGGGAACGACCACTGTTCCTGCGCGGCTGCAACGGCCGGCAGCAGAAACGCGCCAATCAGGATGGCGCGAGCGCGCCGCAGGATGTCAAAGCCCATGTAGCCTCCGTGGTTCATTTCACTGCCAGCCCTCCGGGCTGGAAACATGTCGCGCCGATGGTGCGGGCCGCGCGCCATGGCCGACGATGGGGCTGTCGCTGGACCCGAGGTCGACCACTTCAGTTGCCCCCCCGGCCTCGCGTGGTCGTTGCCCTGCTGATGTGGCATTTCCAGTCCGGTTCCCGTGGCGGGTGTGGTCTTTTCGATGTGCGGGCTCTCCCGCACGCTGGGTGCGGGGAATCGCGGCCAGCAGTTTGCCTGCAACGACGCCGAATGTCAGCGCGTCGAAGTGATTCGATCGGCCTTGCGGCCTGCAGCCCGCCCCCGGCTCACCGCCTCGCGGTCCTGCGGGCCTGCCAGCGGACTTCCGCGCCGCGGTGGTTGCGCGCCACCCCGGACATCGTTTCACCCTCTACCCGGCCTTCGAACTGCCAGGGCACCGCCGGCGGTCCGCCGGCGCGGACCGGCAATGCCGTGGCGAAGCGCACGCGATCACCGGCGAGCCGGGCGTCACGCGCCTCCAGGATCTCGCGCCCGACGCTCACTTCCGCATCGAGGATCTGGTTGACCTGCAGCAAACGCAGTTCGAGCGGCCCCTGCGGCAGGTCTTCTGGTGACGTTCCGGCCAGCGTCAGCGCCCAGCGGCCATGGACCTCGGCCGGCACCACGTACAGGAACACCGTGCTGTCGCCGCCGCGCCCGCTGTTCTTTTCCGGCGCGAAGAATGTTTCGGTGGCATCGGCCCGCCAGCCGTCGAACGGAAAGTCGTGGCTGACGATACGACTGCCGGGGCGCAGCTGGCGCAGCAGTAGCGGACGCAGGCCCTGGATGATCGGCGGCAGCATGTACAGGGTGACGACCGTCGCCTTGCGCACATCGGCGGCGAACACGTCGCCGCGCTCGAAACGCACACGCGCAGCGACGCCGGCCTCGGCGGCATTGCGGTTAGACACCTCGACCAGCCTCGCGTCGAGGTCGACACCGGCACCGCTGGCACCGAATTTCAGGGCGGCGGTGATCGGGATGCGGCCGTCGCCGGAACCGAGGTCGATCACATGGTCGTCCTTGCCGACGGAGGCGATCGACAGCATGCGCATCACCGTGTTGCTCGGCGTGGTGATGAACGGCGAGAACGGCTTGTCGTCCTGGGCCCGTGCCGCGCGCCCCGCGAGTACCAGCGGCAGGGCGGGCATGACGAGCCAGCCGCCGGCGCAGGCTGCGGCGATGCGACGGCGCCCGAGGTCGGGAAGGCCGCCCATCGTCTAGCGCACCCCTGCCGAAGGATCGATCGACGCCCCCTTGCCACCGGTGCGCACGGCGGACCAGGACGCGCTCGACTCGACCTTGTCGAACAGGCGCAGCGTGCCCTCGACCGTATCGCCGCGTACCCTGCCGGTGAAGTCATGCCGCAGCGTTCGGCCGTTGATGTCGACCATGGCGCTGATGCGCAGGTCCTCCCCGCGCACGGTGGCCAGCGTCACGGTGACCGGCTTGCCGCCGGCGCTACCGCGTACCTCGATCTCCTGCAAGCGCTGGCGCACCGACATCTCGACCGGCTGGCCGCCGGGGAGCTTCCACTGCCAGGTGCCGGAGACGTTGGCCGGCACGATCCACAGATAGACGTAGCTCACCCCCGGATTGCCGACCTGCTTCTCGGGAACCTGCATCGTGACCGATTCTTCCGCCTGCCAATCGCCCATGTTGTAGTCGTGCGAGACGATGCGGGACCCGGGGCGCAGTTCGGCCAGGAGTTTCGGGCGCAGCTTCAGGTTCAGGTCCGGCAGCAGGTAGAGCGTGATGACGCTCGCCGCGCTGACGTCGGTCTCGAACATGTTCCGCTTCGTGAAGGTGACCCGCTCGGCGACGCCCTGCTTCTTCGCGTTGTCGTTCGCCTGGCGCAGCAGTTCGTCGTCGAGATCGTAGCCGCGGCCGCCCTTGGCGCCGAACTTCGCCACGGCGGTGATGAGCTGACGGCCATCGCCGGAACCGAGGTCGATCACGAAATCCGCCGGCCCGACCCGCGCCATGGTCATCATCCGGTTCACCACCACCTGCGGCGTCGGCACGTAGACCACGTCGCCGGCGCCGGTCTGCGCGCGCAGCAGCGGCGCCGTCGCGAGCGCG
>CAMDXD010000192.1 GCA_945877995.1 Bordetella parapertussis | reverse complement strand
CCCCCCACGCCTGTATCGGCGGTGATTCATCGATCGGGAACGCTCCTTGCTGAAGGGTGCGCCCATCCCGGCGATCCGATCGCCGTCCGTCATCCGAATGGTTCCCAGGAGATACAGCCCATGCGTTTTGCCAGCAAGTCGTTGATGGTCGCGCTGTCGTGCGCGCTCGCCGCACCGGTATTGGCGCAGAGCAAGTGGCCCGAGCGTCCGATCCGCGTGATCAACCCGTTCACGCCCGGCGGCACCTCCGACCTGCTGATGCGTCTCACCACCGAGCGCGTCGAGAAGGGTCTCGGTACGCAGCTGATCATCGAGAGCCGCCCGGGTGCGGGCGGATCGATCGGCAGTGCCGTGGTTGCCCAGGCGCCAGCCGACGGCTACACGCTGCTGGTGACCACCACCGGTCCGGCCGCGATCGCCCAGGTGCTGTTCGAGAAGCCGCCCTACGATGTGGCGAAGGACTTCACCTACCTCTACATGTTCGGCGGTGCGCCGATCCTGGTCGCGGTGAGCGCCAAGTCTCCGATCAAGACCATCCAGGACTTCGTCGCCGCCGCGAAGAAATCGCCACAGACCTTCGCCAACAGCGGTACCGGCAGCGTCGGCCACCTCACCGGGGCACTGTTCGCCGGCGAGGCGGGTGTCAGGCTCACCCATGTACCGTTCAAGGGAGCGCCCGAGGCACAGGCGAGCATCGTGTCGGGCGAAGTGGCCTCGCTGTGGAACACGCTCGGCGCCCATGTCGGCGGGCTGAAGGGCGGCGAGATCCGTGGCATTGCAGTCACCTCGCAGGACCGTGCACCGCAGTTCCCCGAGATCCCCACGCTGCGCGAACTCGGCTTCCCGGACGTGGTGGTGACCAACTGGTTCCTGATGGCCGGCCCGGCGAACCTGCCGCAGGACATCGTGCAGCGGGTCAACGCTGCGTTCACCGAGGCTGGCAAGGATCCGAAGGCCGCCGCCGGCATCGCGGCGCTCGGCGTACAGCCGATCCCCGGTCTCAATCTGAAGAACTACACCGACTTCATCCGCAAGGAAGTGGCGGTCTGGGGCAAGGTGATGAAGGAACACGGCATCAAGCGGCAGTAGTCGTGCAGCCCCCCGCCACCCCCGTAACCCGTGCCGGACAGGGCCTCGGCGCGGGGCTGATGTTCATCTGCTTCGGCGCCCTCGGCCTGTGGTTCGGCCGGGGTCTCGCCACCGGCAGCGCGCAGGAGATGGGGCCGGGCTATGCGCCGACACTGGTGTGCTGGGGCATGGTGCTGATCGGTGTCGTCGTGCTGGTGCACTCGGTACGGCGCGGAACGGACCCGATCGACGCGGTATCGCCGCGCGCGGTGCTGGGCATCGTCGCCGCACTGGTCGTGTTCGCGGCCACGATCGGCAGCCTTGGGCTGGTGCTGGCGTCGATGCTCACCGTGGCTGTGGCCTGCCTGATCGAACCGAAGCTGCGCTGGAAGGAGGTCGTGCTGCTGTCCGTCGGTCTGTCGGCCGCCGCGCTGGCGCTGTTCGTGTTCGTGCTGCGTATCCCGTTCCGCATCTGGCCGATCTGAATGGACCTGATCGACAATCTATGGCTCGGGTTCACCGTCGCGGTCAGCTGGACGAACCTGCTGTTCTGCCTGATCGGGGTGCTCGTGGGCACCCTGATCGGCGTGCTGCCGGGCCTGGGCCCGGTGACCACGATCGCGATGCTGCTGCCGATCACCTACTACCTGGAGCCGGTGACCGCGCTGATCATGCTGGCGGGCATCTTCTACGGCTCGCAGTACGGCGGCTCGACCACGTCCATCTTGCTGAACATGCCGGGGGAGGCGTCCTCGGTGGTGACCTGCCTCGATGGCCACCAGATGGCCCGCAACGGCCGGGCCGGTGCTGCGCTGGCCGTCTCTGCGATCGGATCGTTCATCGGCGGCACGGTCGCGACCCTGATCGTAGCCGGCGCGGCGATCTACATCGCCGACTTCGTCAAGACCTTCACCTCGGTCGAATACTTCTCGCTGATGGTGTTCGGCCTGGTCGCGGCGGTGGTGCTTGCCAGCGGGTCCGTCCTGAACGCGATCGGCATGGTGCTGCTCGGGTTGTTCCTCGGCATGGTCGGCACCGACCTGAGCACGGGTGCGCCGCGCTACGTGTTCGGCGTGCCGATGCTGGCCGACGGCATCGACTTCGTGATCCTCGCCACCGGCATGTTCGGCGTGGCCGAGGTGCTCGCCAACCTCGAGCGGCGCATCCGTTCCGGCCAGCCCACCGCGATCAAGAATATCGGCCGCGCCGGGTTGACGCGGGCCGAATGGAAGCAGTCGGCACCGGCCATCTGGCGCGGCACCCTGATCGGATCGGCGCTCGGCGTGTTGCCGGGCAGCGGTGGCATGCTGAGCGCGTTCGCGTCCTACACGCTGGAGAAGAAGGTGGCGAAGGATCCGTCCCGCTTCGGCAAGGGTGCGATCGAAGGCGTGGCCGGGCCGGAGAGCGCCAACAACGCGGGCTCGCAGACGGCGTTCATCCCGCTGCTGACCATGGGCCTGCCGTCGAACGCGACCATGGCGATGATGGCCGGTGCGATGATGATCCACGGCATCGTGCCCAGTTCCAAGGTCGTCACCGACCAGCCGGAACTGTTCTGGGGGCTGATCGCGAGCATGTGGATCGGCAACGTGTTGCTGCTGATCATCAACCTGCCGCTGATCGGTATCTGGATCCGCATTCTCGAGGTACCTTATCGACTGCTCTACCCGACGGTGCTGCTGCTGTGCTGTATCGGCGTGTATTCGCTCACCAATTCGCCACAGTCGATCCTGTTCATGCTGGGCTTTGGCGTGATGGGCTGGATGTTCCTCAAGTTCGGATGCGAGCCCGCACCCCTGGTGCTCGGCTTCGTGCTCGGCAGCCGGATGGAGGAGAACCTGCGCCGGGCGATGCTGGTATCCGGGGGTGACGCCTGGGTATTCCTTCAGCGGCCGATCAGCGTGGCCTTCCTGACATGCGCCGCGCTGCTCCTGCTGCTGGTCGTGCTGCCTTCGTTCAGCCGCAGCCGCGCGGCCCTGAAGGAAGCGTGAGGCTTGCTGTCGGCGGTGCTATTTTCCCCAGTGGGTGCGCTGAAGATACGGCTCGGCAGCGGCGTCTGAGTACACTTCGGGTACCGGCCAGGCGCGTGCGCTGCCTCGCGCGGGTGCACCGTGCCGTCCGGCACGGCCTGGAGAATGCCCAACGGAAGGTTGCCCACCCATGCTGCCGCAGACCCTGAACCCCGCACCGATCGAGCCGACGATGCCCGATCCGTCACTGGTCACGCTGACGCACGTCGTGTACGGGCTGCACGCGACGTCCCTGGTGATCGGCGCCTTCGGCGCGGCCACCCTCATCGGCGCGTTCCTGTTCGGCTGGCCGTCGATCATCGCCGTGGTCATCAACTACGTGAAGCGGGGCGACGTCGCCGGGACCTGGCTCGAATCGCATTTCCGCTGGCAGATCCGTACCTTCTGGTACGCGGCACTGTGGGCGCTGCTGGTCGTGATGGTGTCGCTGCCGCTCACGATCGTGCTGATCGGCTTCGCGACCTGGGCGATCGGCCTGTTCGCGCTGGGCATCTGGGCGACCTACCGCATCGTGCGCGGGTGGCTTGCGCTCAACGACCGCAGGCCCCTGCAGTCCTGATCGCATTTCAACCCTCATGCAACGCCCTTATGCAACCGGGTTGCCTTTGTAGATAAGCTTTCCTATAATCGCCATCCAGTTGCATGATGCGCGAATCCTTCGCGCACGTCTGCCACGTGAGGGGCTATGGTAAAGAAAGCGATCGGCGCATTCACTGCGCTGCTGATGGTTGCATCGATCGGGCAGGCAAGTGCCCACGGCGTATGGATGGCGCAGCGCTCGGGCGAGATGGCGGTGGTGTACGGCCATGGCGCCGAAGACCTCGACATGATCCGCCGCTTCGAGCGCATCCGCGAGGTGTCCGCGTTCGACGCCTCGGGTGCGGCCGTCAAGTCGGGCGTGCGCAAGACCGACCACCTCGTGCTGTTCGACCTGGCTTCGAAGCCGTCCGTGCTTGCCCTGGTGCTCGACAACGGCTTCTGGAGCCGGCAGGCGGACGGCAAGTGGGTGAACAAGGGCCATGACGAAGTGCCCGATGCGAAGGAAAGCGGTCGCTACATCAAGTACGCAGTGCGCCTGACCGGACCCATGAAGTCGCCGCTCGGGCCCATCCTCGGGCAGGTGCTGCAGGTCGTTCCCGTCAAGCCGACATTACCGCACCACCTGAACGAACAGATGACCGTGCGCGTGCTGTTCAACGGCAGGCCGGTTGCAGGCGCGCGCGTGATCCGTGACTACGTGAACGACCCCGAGGCGAAGCCTGCGATCACCGGCAAGGATGGGCTGTTCACCTTCCGCGTACGCAACCAGGGCCTCAACGTCATCGCCGCGAGTTACGACGCGCCGCCCGAGGACCCTGCAAAGGGCACGAAGAACGGGCTGCACGCCACGCTCTCCTTCGCGCTGGAGCACGGACCGGAGTAGCCGTCCGGTTCGACGACCCGATACCGGGGCGGGCAGGGGTGCCCCCCCCGGCACCACACCTGTCGAACCCATGCCCTGACCCCTGTCCCGTGACCACTGTCCCCTGTTGCGGCAGGGGACGGGGATCTGCTTGCCGTCATTCCTAGGAGACCTCAACTGTGACACATTCGACTCGCTCATCGCTTCGCCCCACCGTGCTCGCGCTGGCGCTGACCGGCGTGTGGGCCACGCCCGCCTTCGCACAGTCGCCAGCGCAGCCTGCCACCGGATCCGCGTCGCCAGCAGCGACCGCCACGACGGCTGCACCGGCGTCTGCCTCTGCCGCCACCAGGGAACTGCCCGCGATCGAGGTCGTGGGCCGCCGGCAGTCCGGGACTTACCATGCCGAGGAAGCCAGCGGTGCGCGCACCGACTTGCCGCTGCGCGAACTGCCACAGGCGGTGCGCGTGATGTCGCGCCAGACGCTCGATGACCTGGGCGCCACGCGCATCGACGACACCCTCGATTTCGTCGGCGGCGTCTCGCGCCAGAACAGTTTCGGGGGGCTCTGGGACAATATCGCCATCCGCGGGATTGCCGGCGACGTGAACAACGGCATGCCGCTCCTGCTCAACGGGTTCTCCAGCAACCGTGGCTTCAACGCGCCGCGCGATACGGCCAATGTCGAGCGCATCGAGTTCCTGAAGGGGCCGGCCGCTTCGCTCTACGGCACCAGCGAACCCGGCGGCACCCTGAATATCGTGACCAAGCGTCCGCTCTGGAAGCCCGCGCATTCGATCGAAGGCTATGTCGGCAGCTACGACTTCTACCGCACCGCGCTCGATTCGACCGGGCCGTTGGGCGAGAGCGTCGCCTATCGCCTGAACGTCGCGCTGGAGGACAGGGACAGCTTCCGAGACTATGTGCAGACACGGCGCTGGCTGGTCGCGCCAGCCTTTACCTGGAAGGTGTCGGCAAGCACCCGGGTCGACTACAACGGCGAGATCCTGCGCCACCGGGCGCCGCTCGATCGGGGCGTAGTGGCGGTCAACAACCGCCTCGGAGCGGTGCCACGCAATCGCTTCCTTGGCGAGCCGGTCGATGGGGACGTACGGGTCGAGAACGACAGCCACCAGGTCGTGCTCGAACATGACCTCAACGCCGAGTGGTCCACACGCCTCGCATTTGCCTACAAGAAAGGGTCTCTGCGCGGCTTCTCGACCGAGGCACAGCCGACGCTGCAGCCCGACCTGGAAACCTTGCGCAGGCAGCGCCGCTTCCGCGACTATTCATCGGAGGATGTCTCGCTGCAAGGCGAACTGATCGGACGCTTCCTGGCTGGCGGCTTGCAGCATGAACTGCTGGCTGGCGTTGCGACCTACCGGTTCGACATGGACCAGCTGATGCTGCGGGTGAACCCGAGCGGCGCATCGCCGTATGCGATAAACGTGTTCAACCCGGTGTACGGGCAGGCGCAACCCGCGCTGCTGCCCAACACCAACACGCGCGAGGAGCAGACCAGCCTCGCGTTCTACGTGCAGGATACGATCTCCATCGGCCAGCACTGGCGGCTGCTGGCCGGGCTGCGCGTGGACAGCTACGAACAGTCGCTGCAGAACCGGCGCACCAACCTGCGCACCGACCAGAGCCCGGGCGCCACCTCGCCGCGCATCGGCCTGAGCTACCTGCCGAACAACCAGTGGACGCTCTTCGCCAACGCCGGCAAGTCGTTCCGTCCGAATACCGGCGCCAGTGCGGCCGGTGCTGCCTTCGATCCGGAGTCGGGCACCGCCTTCGAGGCCGGCACCAAGTGGGAGAACGCCAGCCGATCGCTCGGGGCGACGCTCGCAGCCTATGACATCCGCAAGAAGAACGTGCTGACCGGCGACCCGACGAACGCCGGGTTCTCCGTCGCGGCCGGCGAAGTACGCAGCCGCGGCATGGACCTCGACGTCACCGGCATGCTCAGCCGCTCCTGGCGCGTCAACGCGAGCTTCTCGTACATCGATGCCGAAGTGTCGAGCGACAACACGCTCGAGGTCGGCTCGAGGCTGCTCAACATACCGAAGATCAACGGCAGCATCCTGCTGGTTCGCGAGGGGCTGGTGGGCGAGAGCGGGCGCTACGGTATCGGCGGCGGCGTCACCTATTCGGGTGCGCGGCTCGGCCAGTCGCGCACTGCGGCCGATGCCACGGCGGGCAGGCCCGAGTTCGACCTTCCGGCCTATGCGCTGGCCAAGATCGTCGCCTACTGGCGCGTGACCCCGACGCTGCGTCTGTCGCTCGATATCGACAACGTGTTCGACCGCACCTACTACACGAACTCGTTCCAGAGCACCTGGGTGTCACCCGGCACGCCACGCACGTTCACCGTCGGCATGCAGGCAAAGTTCTGAGCACGCCGAAGCGGGAGGCGGGATGTGAAGCCTTCAGTTGCCCAGCCCGAACGCGTAGGTCAGGCCGATCTGGACAGTGTCCAGATTCGCCCGGTTGGTCGCGACACGGCCCTGGACGTTGTTGAAAGCGCCCTGAGCCCCGCCGCGCGCGTCCGGGAACCGGAATTCCTTGCCGGGAAAACGCACCTGCAGGTATTCCGCCCGCACCGCCCAGCGCTTGCTCCAGCGCCACTCCATGCCCACGCCCAGCGCATATCCCAGACGGAGTTCGCGATCGATCTCACTGAACTGTGCGGCTGTCGTATTCGTGCCCCCCACCGTTCGATACTGGGTCCGGGTCACCTTTTCCTGGGCGAACGCTGCGCCGCCGGTCCCGAAAACCAGCAGGTCACCCCACGACCAGCCCGCCACTGCCCGCGCGGTCGCGAGCCACGGCGTCTCGTAGTGCAGGGTGGCGCTGGGTTGACCTGCAAAGACGCCGCCGTCGACGAGGTCCTGGGTATGGGCCTGATGGCCGACCCGTGCCAGCTGGGTTTCAAGCCCGACGATGAGGCCTGAATCCAGGCGCTTGCGAACGCCCAGAT
>CAMDXD010000191.1 GCA_945877995.1 Bordetella parapertussis | reverse complement strand
GGGCGCGGCACCGACGAGGACTTCCAGCGCGCGTCAGCGCAGATTTCGGGCCGGATCGCGCTGGTCCGCCATGAGTTTCCCTTTTCGCCGGACCACATCCACCGGCGCCGGAAGTACGAGGCCGCGCGGGCTGCGGGTGCGGCCGGCTTCGTGATCGCGCACACCGATCCGCGGGCAAGTCCCACGTCCGGGTCGTCCGGTCGCAATGGTGGCGACGGCATACCGGCTGTTGCCACCGACCACGCGGGCAGCGTGCGGCTGGCTGCCGCCCAGGCGTCCGGCGCGCGGCTGGTCGTACAGGGAACGGACCAGCGAGCGGTCGGCCATACACCGATGCTCGACCTGCCCGGCCGAGACCCCGACGATGCGCGCAGGGTGGTGCTGTCGGCGCACCTCGACGGGCATCCGCTCGCGCAGAGCGCGATGGACAACGCGAGCGGGCTGGCCGTGGCGCTCGCGCTGGCACGCGCGGTCGCGCCGCAGATGCACCAGGCGGCCCTCGGGCTGCGCGTCTGCCTGTTCACCGCCGAGGAATGGGCACTGGCCGGGTCGCGGCAATGGCTGGCCGCGATGGCGCCCGCAGAGCGGAGCCGATTCGTGATCGACATCAACCTCGATACCGTGGGTGCCGACCCGAGACTCACGGCGCTGACCAGCGGATTCGCCGGGCTGGACGCGTTCGTTGCCGCCAGCGCCCGGGCGGCCGGGCAGCCGATCGCCCTGCATCGGCCGCTGATGTCCAACTCGGACCATGCAAACTTCGCGGCGCACGGCATCCCGGCCCTGCGCCTGATCGCGGGTTTCGACCAGCCGGCAAGCCGCGTCCGGCACATCCTCACCGCACAGGACACCCGCGACCAGGTGGCCCCTGGCGAACTCGCCGGCGCCGCGCGGGCGGCCGCCAGCCTGCTATGGCGCGCGCTCTGCGCGACCGACGAGGACGTGTCAAGCTGGCGCTGACGCTGGCGCGGGGCGCCAGCCATGACGAACCCTTGCATTTTTCCCAGGAGATGGACATGGCGGGAGGCCCGCTCGAAGGCGTACGCATCATCGATCTCACCTCGGTCGTGGTCGGGCCGCTCTGCACGCGCACGCTGGCCGACTACGGCGCGGACGTCATCAAGGTGGAGAGCCCGTCCGGCGATCTCGGGCGCAACATCGGCGGCCGCGGCCGCACCGAGAACATGGGGCCGAAGTTCCTGCACCTGAACCGGAACAAGCGCAGCGTCGTGCTCGACCTGAAGAAACCGGCTGGCCGCGAGGCGCTGCTGAAGCTGATCGCCACCGCCGACGTGCTGCTCTGGAACGTGCGGCCCGACTCGATGGCGCGGATGAAGCTGTCCTACGATGACGTGCGCAAGGCGAATCCGAAGATCATCTACTGCGGCATGTTCGGCTTCGGCCAGGAGGGCCGCTACCGCGCCAAGCCGGCCTACGACACGATCATCCAGGGCGCCAGTGGCCTGTCGGCGCTGCTGCACCGGGCCATCGGCGAGCCGCGCTACGTGCCGATCGTGATGTGCGACCGCACCGTCGGCCTGATCGCGGTACAGATGATCGTGATGGCGCTGTTCGCGCGCACCCGTACCGGCGAGGGGCAGTCGATCGAGATACCCATGTTCGAGAACATGGCGGCGTTCGTGCTCGACGAGCACATGTACCAGGGGACCTTCGATCCGCCGATCGAGGGTGCGCCGACCGACCACGGCGGCACCGGCGACCCACGGCTGCTCGACCCGGACGGACGCCCGCTGCCGACGAAGGACGGCTGGGTCTGCGTGTCTGCCAATACCGACGCGCAGGCGTTCGGATTCTTCCGCGCCGTCGGTCGGCCGGAACTGATCACCGACCCGCGCTTCTCGTCGGTGTCGGCCAGGCATCGCAATGTGAAGGCCTATTTCGCGATCCGCATCGAAGCGCTCAAGGACAGGACGACCACCGAGTGGCTCGAGATATTCGACGCAGCCGACGTGCCGGCCATGCCCTACCACACGCTCGAGACCCTGCTGGAAGATCCGCACCTGGCAGAGACTGGCTTCTTCGAGTGGAAGGACCATCCGACCGAAGGCCGCATCCGCAACATGCGTGTGCCGAACAAGCTGAGCGGCGGGGTGCGCGCCGACTATCGCCCGGCACCCAAGCTGGGCGCCGACAGCCGGCAGGTGCTGGCCGAGGCGGGCTACGATGCGGCGACGATCGACCAGATGATCGCCGAAGGCGTCACGCGGGCCGGCTGAACCGCGATGCAGCGACCGGGGCAGCACCCGGCGGCGCCTCGTGCGACGCAAGAAGCCGCCCGGAGGCGGCTTCGGTCATGCAGCAGGACGAGCCGCGCCGGGCGCCAGGCCTCAATCCGGCTTGACCCCCGCCGCCTTCACCAGCTTCGACCACTTGGCGATCTCCGACTTGATGTACGCACCGAACGCCTCGGGCGTGGTCGGCGTCGGCTCCAGCCCCTGGCTGAAATAGATTTCGCGCACACTCTGCGACCCGAGGATCTTCACTGTCTCGACATTCAGGCGATCGATGATCGCCTTCGGGGTCTTTGCCGGCGCGAGCAGTCCGTACCAGTTGTTCGCCTCGTAGCCGGGCAGCGCCGCTTCGGCGATCGTCGGCAGGTCAGGCAACATCCCGGCCCGGGTGGCGGTGGTCACCGCAAGGCCACGCACCTTCCCGGCCTTGATCTGCGGGATGGCGGTGGCCGCGGTCGCGAACACCATCTGCACCTCGCCGCCGAGCAGCGCGCCCATTGCCGGCGCACCGCCCTTGTAGGGAATGTGGGTGATGTCGGTTCGGGTCATGTGCTCCAGCAGCACGCCGGAGAGATGGCCGGCACCGCCGACCCCGGACGAGCCGTAGTTGAGGCTGCCCGGCTTGGCGCGCAGCAGCGCGACCAGTTCCTTCACCGTCTTCGCGGCCACCGACGGGTGCACGACGAGCACGTTGATGGAGGACGCCATGTTGGTGATCGGCGAGAAGTCGCGGATCGGGTCGAAGGCGAGCTTCTCGTAGATCGACGGATTGATCGCCAGCGCGGCGATCGTGCCCACCAGCAGTGAATAGCCGTCCGGCGTCGCACGGGCGGCGATCTCGGTGGCGATGTTGCCACCGGCGCCCGGCCGGTTGTCCACCACGAACTGCTGGCCGAGCACCTCGGACAGCCGCTGGCCAAGCGGACGTGCCGCGGTGTCCGCACCGCCACCGGGCGCGAAGCCGACCAGCATGCGCACCGGACGGTCGGGGTAGGCCGGCCCCTTCTGCTGCGCGTTCGCGGCGCAGGACATGCCGGCCAGTGCGATCGATGCGACGCCGGCCAGGGACGGGATCGCGCGGCGGCGGTGCTGTTGTTTTCGTTGTGGTGTCATCTTCATCTCCTCTGGTTGTTCAGCGTGCCCCGGCCTTGCGCGACGCGGCCAGCCGCGCCCCGATGTCCATCGCCGCTTCCATCGCGCCGCTGCCGGCCACGTGCCTGCCGACGATGTCGAAGGCCGTGCCGTGCGCCGGCGTGGTGAAGACGGTCGGCAGCCCCGCTGTCACGGTGACGCCCTTGTTGAACCCGAGCAGCTTGGTCGCGATCTGACCCTGGTCGTGATACATCATGACCACGCCGTCGAACTCGCCGGCACGCGCCTTGATGAACACGACATCCGAGGAGACCGGGCCGACGCAGCCGATTCCCTCGGCGCGCATCCGGTCCACCGTCGGGCGGATGATCGTGATCTCCTCGTCACCGAACAACCCGTTCTCGCCGTTGTGGGGGTTGAGCGCGGCCACCCCGATGCGCGGGCTGGCGATGCCCTTGTCACGCAGCATCCGGTCGGCCAGCCGGATCGCATCGGCGACACGCGGCGGCTGCACCATGTCGACGGCCTTGCGCAAGGAGACGTGGGAGGTCACCCGGAACGTCGCGAACTGATCGATGACGTTCATTTCGCCGTAGAACCCCTGGTGCCCGGTGAGCGCGGCGAACATCTGGTGCTCGTCCGGGAAGTTCCAGCCGCCACGGAACATCGCGCCCTTGTTGAGCGGGGCGAAGCAGATACCATCGAGCCGGCCGGCCAGCGCCATGTCGATCATCGCCTTGAGCGTGTCGCCCGCGAGCTTGCCCGCCTCCGGCGAAGCCTCGGCGCGCGGCAGCGCTGCCGGGTCCATGTTGGCGAGGTCGATCAGGGGCGTCGGTCCTGCGGGCTGCTCGACCTCGTCCCAGTCGATATCTTCGACCCGCGGGTACCGGCGCACCGGGAAGGTGACTTCCGCGTCCGCCTGGCCCATCGCCAGCACGCGCGCATCGCCGATCACGGCCACCCGGGTGCCGGCCGGCCAGGCGCGCCGGGCGATCATCCGGCAGGCGATCTCCGGGCCAATGCCGGTCGGGTCGCCCAGCATCAGGCCGATCAGCGGGCGGGTCTCGAGTACCTTGTCAGTCATGTCCAGTCTCTTCGTTGGGCAGCCGCCGGGTGCCCCGGCACGGTGCTGCAGGTCAATCAAGCTTTATCCCGAGCTTCCGGCCCAGGTCGCCCCACACGGCCATGTCCTCCCGGATCAACGCTGCAAATGCTTCCGGCGTGGTCGGCGACGGATCCATGCCCTGCGCCAGCAGGTTGCGGCGCACATCGGCATCATCGAGGATCCGGCGCACCGACGCATTGAGCAGGTCGACGATCGGCTGCGGCAGTTTCGCCGGCCCCAGCAGCCCCCACCAGCCGCTCACGTCGAAGCCGGGCAGCCCGGCAGCTTCTGCGACGGTAGGCACGTCGGGCACCGCGGCCGCGCGCTTCGGCGCGCCCGAGGCGATCGCCTTCAGGCGCCCCGCTTTCATGTGCGGCAGGCCGACCAGCACCGGCGTGAACGCGAGCTGCACTTCATTGCCGAGTTGCGCCACGGTTGCCGGGCCGATCCCCTTGTAAGGGATGTGCGACATCGACAGCCCGGTGCGCGCCATCAGCAGTTCCATGCCCAGGTGCGGCGGCGAGCCGTTGCCCGAAGAGCCGTAGTTCAGCTTGCCCTGGTTAGCCTTCACGTAGGCGATCAGATCCTTCATGTTCGACGCCGGCAGCGACGGATGGGCGAGCAGCAGCAGCGGCGAGGTCGTGGCCAGCGTGATCGGCGTGAAATCGCGCGCCGGATCGTACGGCAGCTTCTCGATCAGCCGGGCGCTGCTTGCGAACGAGTTGAACGTGAACAGCAGCGTGTAGCCATCCGCCGGCGCCTGCGACACGATCTGCGCGCCGACGATGCCGCTGCCGGCCGGGCGGTTGTCGACGATGAAGGTCTGGCCATGCCGTTCGCCGAGCTGCTGCGCCAGCACGCGGCCGACCGCATCGGTGCCGCCGCCCGGCGCGAACGGGATGATCAGGCGCACCGGGCGTTGGGGATAGCCTGCCTGTGCGGCAACATCGCCCGGAAGAAGGGCTGCGAGCATGACGGACACGGACAGGCATGTGGTGCCGACGGCGCATGTGCGACGATGGATCACGGAAACTCCTCCGGTGCGGCCGGCCCCTGGTTCGAGGACTTCGGCGCGGATTGACGGGTCGCCCTCAGCAGCGGGGCGGCCATGCCGGGCGCTGTGTGCCCGGTTCTGGATTGAGCACTGGATGATACCGGACGCGGCGCCCGCGACGACCCGATGCGCAGCCCGCCTCGGGCATAATCGCTTCCTTCACATGGAAGGATCTGAGCGATGGGTCATACGCTGGCTGAAAAGATTCTCGGCGCCCGTTCGGGCGGCTCTCCGGTCAATGCAGGCGACGTCGTCGTCGCCCGCGTCGATTTCGCGATGGTGCACGACGCACGCGCAGCCAACGCGCTGAAGGCGGTAGCCACGCTCGGTTTCGACAAGCTGCCCAACGCGGCGCGCACCGCCTTCGTGCTCGACCACTTCTCACCGCCGCCATCGCGCGAGGCTGCGAACGTGCATGCCGACATGCGCGAGTTCTGCGAACGCACCGGCGCGGTGATCTACGACGTCGGCGACGGCATCTGCCACCAGGTTCTGCCAGAACATGGCCACTTCACCGCGGGCGACCTGGTGGTGGGTACCGACACGCATTCGACGACCTATGGGGCGTTCAATGTGTACGGCACCGGACACGAAGGCACCGACGTGGCTGCCATCCTCGCCACCGGGCGCACCTGGTTCAGGGTTCCCGAAACGATCCGTGTCGAACTCACCGGGCATCTGGCCCCGGGCGTATGGGCCAAGGATGTCACCCTCGCCATGCTCGGCCGCCTCGGCGCCGAAGGTGCGAACTTCAAGGTGATCGAATACACCGGCAGCGCAGTGGCGGCGATGGCGATCGACGACCGGATGACCCTGTCGAACCATGCGGCCGAACTCGGTGCGGAAGCTGCGATCCTCGAATGCGACGACAAGACGGTCGCCTGGCTCGCCGCGCACGGCGCACAAGCGCCCAAGCCGGTCACCGCCGACGCCGACGCGCACTACGCAGACCGCTTCACGATCGACGCCTCGACGCTGGCTCCGAAGGTGGCGCACAACCATGACATCGGCGATGTCGTCGACGTATCCGAACTGGCGGGCCAGCCGGTGCATGTCGGGCTGATCGGCACCTGCACCAACGGCCGACTGGACGACATCCGCCAGGCCGCCAGCATCCTCAAGGGGAAGAAGATCGCGAAGGGCGTGCGCCTGATCGTCACCCCGGCCTCGCGCGCGATCTACCTCGCCGCGATGCGCGAAGGGCTGTTCGAGATCCTGACCGAGGCCGGTGCATCGGTCGACGCCGCCGGCTGCGGCACCTGCGTGGGCATCACGCACAAGCTGATGTCCGCCGACCGCGAGCGCGTGATCTCCAGCGCGAACCGCAACTTCAAGGGCCGGCTCGGGAATCCCGAGTCGGAGATCCTGATCGCCTCCTCCGCGACGGTCGCTGCCTCCGCGCTGACCGGGCGCGTGACCGACCCGCGCGAGTTCGCCTACGACATCCGCAGCGCCGCGTGAAGGGGACACAGATGACGCAGACACCCATGACCGGCACCGCATCCACCGTCGCAGCGATACGCGCAACCGTGCACCGCCTCGGCGACGAGGTCAGCACCGACATCCACTGTTCGGCCAAGTACAACATGGGCAAATCCGTCCAGTGGCTGGCCGAACATGCATTCGAACAGTTGCAGCCCGGATTCGCGCAGCGCATCAAGGCGGGCGACGTGATCGTCGCGGGCAAGGACTTCGGCATCAACTCGTCGCGCGAGCAGGCAGTGCACGTGCTGCGCGCGATGGGCGTGTCGGCCGTCATCGCACAGTCGTTCGGCCGGCAGTTCTACCGCAACGCGATCAACAACGGCCTGCCGATCGCCGAATGCGATGTATCCGCGATCCACGAGGGCGACCTGATCGAGGTTGACGTGGCGGCCGGACGGATCGCCGTGCCGGCCAGCGGCTTCAGCGCAGCGGTGCCGAAGCTGCCGCCCGCGGTGCTTGCGCTGATCGCCGCGGGCGGGCTGCTGCCGTTCCTG
>CAMDXD010000190.1 GCA_945877995.1 Bordetella parapertussis | reverse complement strand
AGTGCACGGCCGACATTGAACGTGTCGGCTATCAGCTGGTGGCTCGAGTAAAGCTTGCGGTAGACGATATCGTAGGGCTTCGGGTTCGGCAGGAACTTCTGCAGCTGCTTCTGGCAGTACTCGTCCGACATCAGCATCTCGGGGTCGTCGTCGAGGCTGGTCGGGAAGTGCACCCGCCACTGCTCTGGCTGGCCCCACTTGAACAGGTTGGCCCACTGGTCGGGATCGGACAGGTAGTTGCGGTACGAGTAGCCGTGCAGCTTGTCGAAGTCGTGTACCACCGACACGGTCAGCACCTGGTCGGGGTAGGTATAGCCTTCGAACGCGATGTTCGATGCCTTGCGCACTACGCTGCGCGCACCTTCGCCACTGACAATGAAAGAGCCGCGGACGCGCTCGGTCTCGCCAGCCTCGTTGGTGACGATCGCGGTGACGCCTTCGGCGTCCTGTTCCATGCCTGTGAGCGTCGTGCCCATCCGGATCTTGACGTTCGGATACGTGCGCAGCATCTTCATCGCCTCTTCGGCAACTTTGATGCGCTCGCACTGCAGGACGAACGGGAAGCGGGTGTCGTCCTTCAGCACCGCATGGTCGAACTCGGCGATCATGCTGTCGGTCAGGCGGTCCCAGAACTGGAAGGTCGGCGCGATCAGGCCGCGCGGCTCGATGCGCTCGTACAGGCCGAGGTCGGCGAACATCTCGAGCGTCGACGGATGGATGCTGCCGGTGCGCGGCGCCTGGTCGAGGAAGTTGGCCTCGGTGAAGGTCTCGATCAGCAGCGTGTTCACGTCGTGCTGGGCAAGGTATAGGGCGAGCGAGCAGCCGGCGGGGCCGGCACCGACGACGATCACCGGTGCGTTCTTCGAGAGCATGGGAGTGTCCTGCGAGGGTGCAATGTGGAAGGCCCGGCGCACTGGCGCCGGGCCCGGGGAACAGGCGGCGAGGCGTTGCAGCCGCAGTATTACTCGGCCGGCTTGACGTCCTTCACTGCGCCCTTCCAGCCGCTGGCGGTGACGTCGAACACGATGCCGTTCGGGTCCTTGTACTTGACCTCGTAGAAGCTCTTCGCGGCAGCCGTCGGACGGCCGTACAGGTAGGTGCCGCCGGCTTTCTCGACCTGCTTCTCGGCTTCTTCGAGGTTGTCTACCCACATGCCGAAGTGCATCACGCCGTAGAAGGGGCCGTTCGAGTCGATACCTTCGGCCTTGCCGTGCTTGTTCAGCAACGCGACGTTGATCGTGCCGTCGGTAACGTAGACGCCGTTCTGGGCGTCGCCGGCCTTGGTCATCCCGAACGCCTCTTCGAAGAACTTCTGTGCGGCGGCGACATCGGGGACTGACAGCGCGATATGGCGGAGCTTCATGGTCATGACGACAGGTCCTGTTCTGTTGGGCGTTCTGTTATTGCGAACGAGTCTACCCGTGATCAGGGGCCTTGTCATGCCCGCCCAGGGCGTCGGCCAGCCTGTCGGACGGCGGCGCGCTGCCGCCTGTCGACGCACGCCCATGCTAGATTCTGAACACCATGTCCACCTATGCCATCGGCGACATCCAGGGCTGTTACGACTCGCTGATCGAGCTGCTCGGCTCGATCAGCTTCGACCCGGCACGCGACCGGCTCTGGCTGGTCGGCGACCTGGTCAACCGCGGCACCCAGTCGCTGGCGGTGCTGCGCTTCGTGTCCGGGCTCGGACCGCGAGCGGTGACGGTGCTCGGCAACCACGACATTCATCTGCTGATGGTCGCCTCCGGCATGACGCGCAAGCGTGGCGGCGATACCTTCGACGATGTGCTCGAAGCGCCCGACCGTGACGAACTGTTGGGCTGGCTGCGTCGCCAGCCCCTGCTGCATGTCGAGGATGGACATGTGATGGTGCACGCCGGCCTGCTGCCGCAGTGGACCTTGCCCGAGGCCGTCGCGCTCGCGCGCGAGACCGAGGCACGGCTGGCCGGGCCGGGCTATCTCGAGTTCTTCGCCGAGTTGTACGGAAACGACCCGGTCGCCTGGGATCCAGCGCTGGTCGGGCATGCGCGGGCGCGCTTCGTGGTGAACGTATTCACCCGGATGCGCCTGGTCGATCGTGCCGGCAACCTGGACTTTTCGCACAAGGGCGCGCTCGACCGCGCGCCTGCCGGGTTCGTGCCGTGGTTCGACTCGCCGCTGCGCGCCCTGATCGATCCGACCGTCCTGTTCGGGCACTGGTCGGCATTGGGTCTGGTCGAGAGGCCGGGTGTGCTCGGGCTCGACACCGGATGCGTCTGGGGGCGCCAGCTCACGGCGTACCGTCTGGAGGACGGCAGGCGCTTCTCGATCGACTGTGCGGTTCAGTCGGAGATGGAACCGGACTGACGGAACCCGACTGGCGTGACCGGACTGACGCGGTTCAGCGCGTGACGCGCGAGACGCCGCCGCCCGAAAGTATGCGCACACGCTCGCCCGGCTTGAACTGCTCGTCGGCTTCCTGGGTGATCGCGATCATGTTTCCATTGTCGAGGCGGACGGTGATCTCCAGCCCTTCCTTGCGCGTCACACCCTGCTCGATGGCCGAGCCTGCGAGGCCGCCCGCCACCGCGCCCAGCACGGCGCCGATCGTGCTGCCGCGCCCCTGGCCGATCGCGCTGCCGGCCACGCCGCCGACCACGCCACCGGCCAGCGTGCCGACCGGTGAGCGGGTTCCTTCGAGGCGCACGACGCGCACGCCCTCGACGGTGCCCATGCGTACGCTCTGCTCGGTGCGGGCCTGGTTGCGCGAATAGCTGTTCGCGCCTTGCCCCGGGGCGCATGCGCAGAGCACCAGCAGCGAGGCGAGTGCGATGGCCGATCCCTGGATCTTCTTCATGTCGGATGCTCCTTCGGAGGGTCCGCCCTCCCTGATGTCGCCCGCGCGGATCATCCGCGCCGGGGTGTTGCCGGGTGCAGCTTCAGTCGAGGCTGGAGCCAAACGCTTCACGGTAGCGCACCGCGATCTCGTCGCGGGTGAAGCGGTGGTTCTGTCCACCCCGCTGGGCGATCTTGATCGCACCGATCAGCGAGGCCAGGCGGCCGGTGGTCGGCCAGTCCATTCCCGACAGGATGCCATGGAGCAGGCCGGCCCGATAAGCATCGCCACACCCGGTCGGGTCGATCACCTCGGCCTTGACGCTGGGGATCTCGATGCGTTGCCCCGCGGTATAGATATGCGAGCCGTTGCCGCCCAGCGTGACGATCAGTGCCTTGACCTTGCCGGCGAGTGCCTCGAGCGTCTGTCCGGTACGATCCTGCAGCAGTTGCGCTTCGTAATCGTTGACGGTCACGTAGGTCGCCGCATCGATGAATCGCATCAGGTCGGCGCCGTCGAACATCGGCAGCCCCTGGCCGGGATCGAAGACGAACGGGATGCCGGCCTCGGCAAACTGCTGCGCGTGCTGGATCATGCCGTCGCGCCCGTCAGGCGAAAGGATGCCGAGCTTCGTACCTGCCGCGTCGGCTACCTGGTTGAGGTGCGAGTGGTTCATCGCGCCGGGATGGAAGGCGGTGATCTGGTTGTCGTCGAGGTCGGTGGTGATGAAGGCCTGGGCGGTGAAGCTTCCCTCGACCTGACGAACATGCGTGCGCGACAGCCCGAGCGAATCGAGGCGGGACAGGTAGGGCGCGGCGTCGTCGCCGACGGTCGCCATGATGGTCGGTTCGGTACCCAGCATCTTCAGCGTATACGCGATGTTGCCGGCGCACCCGCCGAACTCGCGCCGCATGTCTGGCACGAGGAAGGCCACGTTCAGGATCTGGATCTTCTCGGGCAGGATGTGGTTCTTGAACCGGTCATGGAACACCATGATGGTGTCGAAGGCGATCGAGCCGCAGATGAGCGTGGACATAGGTGTGCTGTGGGTCCGAGGAATGCGTACGGTCGTGGCACCGCCGCCGGGTTGGGAACGCTGCGCGCGCAGCGTGCGGGAGTTCAAACCCGCTGAGTATAACGTCCCGTCATCGGGGTCCGGCCGGGCCATGGGCACTGCCCGGCAGCCGTCGGCGGGCCTGCGCGTCGGCTACCATCGGAGTATCGCCTCCTGGATACCGCGCACGCTCATGAACAGCCACCTGCCCTATCGCGCCACCACCGCGAACGGCGAAACGATCGATGTCACCTTCGACCTGCACGCCGAAACCCGCAGCGAGGCGGACATCGTGGCAATGCTCACGGTGCTGCTCGAGGCGATCGACGCGCGGGTCGCCAGCCGGGAAGGCGTCAGCAACGGCGACGTGCTGCAGGCGTTGGCGATGGCCAGCGCACTGCGGGTGGCGATGATCCCGGCACCGCGGACGGTCACCGAGCCGCTCGCGCGCGACCTCCTCGACACTGCACTGGCCTGCGCCAGCTTCGCGCAGCGCGTGCCGGCGGCGCCACCGGCCGCGTCGCTGGCCGGCGACGCCGCCGTGCCACCGCCCGCGCTGCAACCCTAGGGCCCGCTGGCACCGGGCGAACCGGCGCAGCGCACGACAGCACTGGAAGGCGGGATGGCGGTCCTCGAACTGAGGCCGGCAGGTCTCTACTGCCCGGCCGGCGATTTTTATATCGATCCCTGGCGACCGGTGGATCGTGCGGTGCTCACCCACGCGCATGCCGACCATGCGCGGCGCGGCCATGGGCACTACCTCGCGCAGCGCGATGCGCTGGGCGTGCTGCTCGCGCGGCTCGGCCCGGTGTCCATCGATGCGGTCGGTTACGGCGAGGCAAGGACGATCGGCGGTGCCCGGGTGTCGCTGCATCCTGCCGGCCATGTACTGGGATCGTCGCAAGTCCGGGTCGAGGTCGGTGGCGAGACCTGGGTCGTCACCGGCGACTACAAGCTCGATCCCGATCCGACCTGCGTCGCGTTCGAGTCGGTACGCGCCGACGTGCTGATCACCGAATCGACGTTCGGCCTGCCCATCTACCGCTGGTCGCCGCCCGGCCGGCTGTTCGCCGAGATCGACGAATGGTGGCGCGGCAACGCGGCACAGGGCCGGCCCAGCGTGGTTTACGCGTATGCCTTTGGCAAGGCGCAGCGCATCCTGGCTGGTGTCGACGCGTCGATCGGGCCGATCATCTGCCACGGGGCGGTCGAGTTGCTGAACCGCTGCTATCGCGAGGCGGGTGTCGCGCTGCCGCAGACGCTGGCTGCGACCGGACCCGCTCGCGCAGCCGATCGTGCGGCCTGCGCGGGTGCCCTGGTGGTGGCGCCGCCGTCCGCGCAGTCGACGCCGTGGCTGCGTCGGTTCCCCGATGCGAGCGATGCGTTCGCATCGGGCTGGATGCAGCTGCGCGGCGCGCGGCGCCGGCGCTCGGTCGACCGCGGCTTCGTGATGTCGGACCATGCGGACTGGCCGGGATTGCTGCGCGCGATCGAGGCGAGCGGCGCAACCCGTGTCTATGCGACGCACGGCTATGCGGCCGCGCTGTCGCGCTACCTGACCGATCGCGGCCTGGATGCGCGTACCTTCGAGACGCGCGAGTTCGACGCGCAGTATTCGGGCGAGCAGGAAGAACCTGCGCTGCCTGACGATGGTGGCGCGGCGGTCGACGCGCGCGGCGGCGGCGCCGCTGTCGGAAGCCCGCTCGATGCGTGAGTTCGCCATCCTCTACCGCGCACTCGATTCGACTACCTCGACCCGTGCCAGGCGCACCGCCCTGGCCGCGTACTTCGGCAAGGCGCCGCCGGCCGATGCAGCCTGGGCGGTGTATTTCCTGTGCGGCGGAAAGCCGAAGCAGGCGGTGCCGGTGAAGCTGCTGCGTACGATCGTGGCCGAGCGCGCGCAGGTGCCCGACTGGCTGTTCGAGGAAAGTTATCAGTCGGTCGGTGACCTCGCCGAGACCATCGCCTTGCTGCTGCCGCCGGCGATCGCCACCGGCGGCACGGTGCCGTTGCACGAGTGGGTCGAGCAGCGCCTGCTCCGGCTGCGCGGCACCCCGGTCGAGGCTGTTGCGCCGCTGCTCAACGGCTGGTGGGATGAACTCGATGCACACGAGCGATTCGTCTGGAACAAGCTGATCACAGGCGGCTTCCGGGTCGGCGTCTCTCGCCAGCTCGTGGTGCAGGGGCTCGCCGAGGTGACCGGACTGGCGACGCCGGTGCTCGCAGAGCGGCTGACCGGCGACTGGAAGCCGGACGCGGCCGCCTGGCAGCGGCTGGTCGATCCCGCCGAAGGCGCGGTGCCGCCGGGCCGTCCGTATCCGTTCTTCCTTGCCCATCCGCTGGCTGGCCCGGTCGAGGCGCTGGGCGAGCGCAGCCGCTGGGCGGCCGAGTGGAAGTGGGATGGTATCCGTGCGCAGATCGTGCGCCGCAGCGGCGACACCTATGTCTGGTCGCGTGGCGAGGAACTGGTGACGCCGCGCTTCCCGGAAGTCGCGGCCGCCGCCGCGCGCCTGCCGGACGGCTGCGTGATCGATGGCGAACTGGTGGCATGGCGCGACGGGCGGGTCGCGCCATTCGCGCTGCTGCAGCAGCGGATCGGACGCACGAAGCTGACCGCAGCGGTGCTCGGGCGCGCGCCGGTCGCCTTCATCGCATACGACCTCCTGGAACACGGCGGGACGGACCTGCGCACCGAGCCGTTCGCCGGCCGCCGTGCGCGGCTCGAGGGCGTGGTCGCCGCACTCGACGACCCGGTGGTCTCGGTGTCGCCGCTGGTCGATGCCGCTTCGTGGCAGGACCTCGCGGCGATGCGGCTGGAAGCACGCGCGCGCAGCGTCGAGGGCCTGATGCTCAAGCGCGTAGATTCAGCCTATGGCATCGGACGCACCCGGTCCGGTCCGGCCGGCGATTGGTGGAAGTGGAAGATCGACCCGCTGTCCATCGATGCAGTGCTGGTCTACGCACAGCGTGGCCATGGCCGCCGTGCCAGTCTCTACACCGACTACACCTTCGCGCTCTGGCACGAGGGCGCGCTGGTGCCGTTCGCCAAGGCCTACTCCGGCCTGACCGACGCGGAGATCGCGAAGGTCGACGCCTGTATCCGCCAGAACACGGTCGAGAAGTTCGGTCCGGTACGCAGCGTGACGCCGAAGCTCGTGTGCGAGATCGGCTTCGAAGGGGTCGCGCAGAGCCCGCGGCACAAGTCGGGCATCGCGGTGCGCTTTCCCCGCATCCTGCGGCTGCGCGACGACAAGCGGATCGAAGACGCCGATACGCTGGAGCAACTGCGCACGCTCGCCGGCGCACTGTCGTGAGGACGGGATGCTGACCGCGTACCGGCTGCTCGGCGTCGATTTCACCAGCGCACCGCGCCGCGCCAAGCCGATCACGGTCGCCCGTGGCCGGCTGTCGGGCGAGGGCACCGGGGTGCATGTCGATGCGTTCGATGCCCTCGTCACGTTCGAAGCCTTCGAGGCCCTGCTCGCCGAGCCGGGGCCGTGGATCGGCGGCTTCGATTTTCCCTTCGGCCTGCCGCGCAGCGCAGTGTCCGACCTCGGCTGGCCGATGGAGTGGCGCAGCCTGGCGCTCGCCTGCGCGGCGATGCCCAGGCCGGCATTC
>CAMDXD010000189.1 GCA_945877995.1 Bordetella parapertussis | reverse complement strand
ACCTCATCGGACCGCCAGACCTGATCGGGCCGGGGACAGACCGCCTGCGTACGCGCGGCGGCGTACCTGAGGTTGCGACACCGGCTGCCACACCGGCTGCGGCCCGCGGCGCGAGGGGAGCATGATGCCTGCTCACGTTTCGCGCGTCCGGTCGCGCCTTCTGCCGTCGCCGCTGCTTACGCTGGCGCTGGCCGTCTTCTGGCTGTTGCTCAACAATACCGTCGGCCCCGCGCATGTCGTGCTCGGCCTGCTGCTCGGCTGGGCGCTGCCGCTCGCCACGTGCGCCCTCTGCGGCGCCGAAGGCCGGCCGGCCAGCCACGGCTGGCGGTGGCCGGCGCTGCGCAGCCTGTTGTCGCTCGTCGTGGTCGTTGCGGTCGACGTCATCCGGTCGAACATCAAGGTGGCCGTGCTCATCCTCGGGCCGAAGCGACGCATCCGTTCGAGCTTCATCGAGGTGCCGGTGTCCCTCGACGATCCGGTGGCGGTGGCGGTGCTGGCCGGGATCGTGACGATGACGCCAGGCACGCTGTCGGCGGGCATCAGTGCCGATCGCCGCGTGCTCACCATCCACTGCCTGCATGCCCCCGACCCTGCAGCCGTGATCGCGTCGATCACGACTCGTTACGAACGCCCGCTCGCGGAGATCTTTTCATGCTCGACTACGCACTCCTGACCGGCATCGGGCTGACCTGCCTGTCGATGCTGCTGGTGCTGGTGCGGCTGCTGCGCGGGCCCACGCTGCCCGATCGCATCGTTGCCCTCGATGCCCTCTACGTGAACGCGATCGCGTTGATCATCCTGCTCGGCATCGCAGAGTCGGATCCGGTCCACTTCGAGTCGGCGCTGCTGATCGCACTGATCGGGTTTGCCGGTACGGTGGCACTCGCGAAGTTCGCGCTGCGCAAGGACGTGATGGAATGAGCGCGGCGATGGTCGATTACCTGCTCGAGGTGCTGGTGTCGCTGATGGTACTCGCCGGTGCGGGCTTCACGCTGGTCGGTTCGATCGGCCTGCTGCGGCTCGAGGACGTGTTCCAGCGCATGCATGCGCCGACCAAGGCGACTACCCTCGGCGTCGGGCTGGTGCTGGCGGCTTCGGTCCTGTCGACCTGGCTGGCCCGGCGCGAACTGAGCATGAGCGAACTGCTGGTCGCGCTGCTGCTGTTCGCGACTGCGCCGGTCTCCGCCTACCTGGTGGCAAGGGTCGCGCTGCACCGCCGGCCCGGTGCGCGGGAGGATGACGCGGACCGGCGCTAGAGCGCGAGTCCCTGCTCGCGCAGCAGCTTCGCGACCACCCCCACCAGCAGGTCGGCGTTGTCCATCTCGAGCAGCCGTTGCCGTGCCGGGGATTCTAGCGGCAGGAATTCGGCGAGCCGGTAGGCGACCCAGGCAGGATCGTCGTAGCAGGCGGTCGACGGCAGCTTGTCTTCGCCGATCTTCTCGACGATCACCTTGAGCATCGATACGCAGGGATCGAACTCCGGGGGCAGCGGCGCATCCGTCGGAATGGGCAGGGGTTCGACTTCGCCGATCAGGAGTCCCGATCGGTCGATGCGGCTGCCGCCCAGTCGGAAGCGTTCGGTGCCTTCCGTGATCAGGAGGAAGATACCCAGTTGCGGCATGTCCCATTCGCGGATGCGCGCCATGCATCCGATGCTGGAAGGCAGTGCCGGTGCGCCCACTTCGCGCCCCTCGCGGATAAGGCAGATACCGAACGGCGTGTCGTCCCGCAGGCAGGCCTTGGTCATGTCGAGGTAACGCTGCTCGAAGATCTTCAGTGGCAGCACGCCGCCCGGAAAGAGGACCGTGCCCAGCGGGAAAATCGGCATTTCCATCAGATACCCTGTCTGCCTGGCTGGCGTGGCGTTTCCCGTGCTGGTTCGCGCACGCCCTCGCGCACGACATCACGGGCCGGGTCGCGGGACTCGGTACGCAGGCGTGCAACCGACGCCTCGAGGTCTTCTACCTCGACTCTCAGCCGGTCGAGTTCCCGGCGGCGGTTGTCCAGCCGTTCCTGCGTCGCCTTCAGGCGGTCCTCGGCCGCGCGATGGCTGGCAACCAGCGGGCAGACCGAGCGCCAGAGCGCATCGCCGACGGTGTCCGGGATGATCGGCACCGGTTCGGCGATCGGATGGTTCACCTGCTCGACGATCGCGCCATCGGCCGCCCGGAACACCTGCGCATGCACCCGGATCGTGTGGTCGTCGCAGTTGATCTGCTCGCGGAACAGCGCCGAGGCAACCACGAAGGTCCTGAACTGCTGAGGCAGGGCGAAGTCGACCCTGCGCCAGTAGGTGACGTCGCCGCCGGAGAGTACGAGCTTGTCGCGGTCGTACCAGAGTTCGTCCGCGCCCGGTGACTTGATCCTTGCCCAGCCGGTGTCGGTCCTGGCGGCGGGGGGCGGCAGCGGTGGTAGCGAGGGTAGCGAGGGTAGCGAGGGCGGCTTCGGCGGGAGCGACTGCGCCGCAGCCAGCGGCGGCAGGGCAAGCAACAGGGCCAGGGCGTGCGCGCCCAGCAGCGTGGCCAGGGATCGCCGCGCGCGAAGCGGACGCATCGGGCGCGCCAGCCAGTCGGCGGTATTCACGGCAGTTCGCGATGCCGCTTGAGCACGCGCGGGCCCTGCGCGAAGGCACGCGCCAGTTGCTCGACCATGTAGACGGAGCGGTGCTGGCCACCGGTGCAGCCGACCGCCACGGTGAGGTAGCTGCGGTTGTCGCGCACGTACGAGGGCAGCCAGTCGGCGACGAAGCCGCGGATCTGCGCCAGCATCCGTGCAACCTCGGGCTCGGCCTCCAGGAATGCCACGACCTCCGGATCGCAGCCGGTCAGCGGGCGCAGGCGCGGATCGTAGTGCGGGTTGGGCAGGCAGCGCACGTCGAACACGAGGTCGGCATCGCGCGGCAGTCCGTGCTTGAAGGCGAACGATTCAAACAGCAGCGTGAGCTGCGAGCGGTCGATGCCGATCACCTCGAGCACGCGCTGGCGCAGTGCGTTCGCGGACAGGCGCGAGGTGTCGATACGGTGCCCGAGTTCGCCGATGCTTGCGAGGATCTCGCGTTCGCACTCGATGCACTCCTCGAGGGTGCGAGAGCCGTCGGACAGTGGATGGCGGCGCCGCGTCTCGGAGAACCGCGTGACGAGCGTGTCGTCGCTCGCCTCGAGGTAGACGGTCCGCACGTCATGGCCTGCGTCCTTGAGCCGGGACACCTCGGCCGGCAGCGAGGCCAGGCTGTCGCCGCTGCGTACGTCGATGCCGATCGCCACCCGCTGCTGACCCTGCTCCTGCAGGTCCGCCACCAGCGGCGGCAGTACGCTGACCGGCATGTTGTCGACGCAGTAGAACCCGTGGTCCTCGAGCACGTGGAGCGCCACGCTCTTGCCCGAACCCGACAGGCCGGTGATCAGGGTGATCTGCATGGCTGCGCCATCCCGCCTGAACTGCATGCCGGCCGGACCAGGCCGCGCCCTTCGCCGCGTGGCTTCATGCGGCACCGTCCGGATCGGCTGGACCCGCCATCAGGGATTCCTGGCGGCGCATGAACTCCTGCGTGCTGTCGAACCCGCGCAGTTCGAGCACGAAGTTGCGTACCGCGGCCTCGGTCAGTACCGCGAGGTTGCGGCCGGCCGCAACCGGCAGGATGACCTTGCGCACCGGAACGCCGAGCACGCTGGCGCTCTCGGGGCGCAGTGGCAGCCGGTCGAGCCCGGCCATCTGTTCGGCGTTCGCGCGTTGCAGTTCGACGATCAGCTTAAGGTTCTTCTTGATGCGTATCGCGGTCTCGCCGAAGATCGTGCGGATGCTGAGCATGCCCAGCCCGCGTACCTCGAGGAAATCCTTCAGCATCGCCGGGCAGCGGCCTTCGATGATGTTGGGTGCGATGCGGTAGAGCTCGACCACGTCGTCGGCGATGAGGCCGTGGCCCCGGCTGATCAGTTCGAGCGCCAGTTCGCTCTTGCCGACGCCGCTCTGTCCCGTGATCATCACCCCGACGTCCAGCACGTCGAGTAGTACACCGTGCATCTCGGTGTATTCGGCCAGTGCGCGTGCCAGGTAGGGCCGCATGATCCACATCACCTGGATGCTGGTGAGGGGCGTCGACAGCAGGGGTACCGGCCGCGCCTCGGCCATCGCGAGGATCTGCGGCGCAATCGCCTGTCCGTCCGACACGATCACGCAGGCCAGGTTGCTCGATGCCAGCTTGTCGAGCACCTGCGCGGCACCTTCCGGGCCCAGATCATCGAGGTGGCGGATCTCGGTCGGGGACAGCACCTGGATCCAGTTCGGGTGGATCACGTTCAGGTGGCCGATCAGCCCCTGTGCCGAGGCATTGATCTGTGCGCTGTCCAGCCAGCTCCCGGGCGACGCGCGCCCGCCCGCCCAGGCGAGCTGGAGCTTCCCGCGGGTATCTTCAAACAGCTGCGTCGCGCTGACCCGTGGCATTCGGTGACCAGTAGGTGAAGAGTTCGTGGACCGCGGCCGAGGAGTCGGCGCCGGCGAGGCGATCGCGCATCGAGCGGTCGCTGAATACCTGCGCGAGCTGGGCGAGGATGTCGAGGTGGAGGTCGGTTGCTCGTTCCGGCACGAGCAGCGCGAAGATCAGCGAGACCGGCTGTCCGTCGGGCGCATCGAACGGGATCGGCGACCGGGTACGCACGAACACGCCGATGGCATCGCGCAGGCCCTTGATCCGCCCATGGGGGATCGCCACCGCCTGCCCGAGTCCGGTCGAGCCCAGCCGCTCGCGCGCGAACAGGCTGTCGAACACGGTGCTGCGCGCAACCCGGTGGTGGTTCTCGACCAGCAGGCCTACCTGTTCGAAGACCCGCTTCTTGCTGCCGAGGTCGGCATCGACCAGCACGTTGGTGGCGGGCAGCAGGGCTGCGATGAGGTTGGTTTCGGTGGGCATGCTGCGAGAGTGCTTTTGAGAGAGTGGGCCCCGAGGGCCCGCCAGAGCTTATTCGTCGGTGGCCGGGGCGGGTGCCGCGCTGCTGCGCCGTTCCAGCTGCTTTTCCTTGTGCCGGATCACGGAACGGTCGAGCTTGTCGACCAGGCTGTCGATCGCAGCGTACATGTTCTGGTCGTCGCTCTCCGCGAATATCTCTTTCCCTCGGACATGGATGGTTGCCTCCACCTTCTGCTGCAGCTTTTCGACCGAGAGGATCACGTTGATGTCGATGACGTGATCGAAGTGCCGCGTCACGCGATCGAGCTTCGCGTTCACGTAATCGCGGATGGCGGATGTGATCTCGACGTGATGTCCGGTGATCTGGATGTTCATGCGCACTCCCTGTCGTGTGGTTCCGTCTGTCAACGCGCACGCCGGTGGGCGCGGCACGCCCCGTCAGATCGTCTTCCGCAGGTTGACCGGAAGGATCTGCAGGGACTCGCGATACTTGGCGATGGTGCGCCGCGCAACGACGATGCCCTGCTGCCCTAGAATATCCGCGATCTGGCTGTCCGACAGCGGTTTGCGCGTATCTTCCGATCCGACGAGTTGCCGGATCAGCGCCCGGATGGCTGTCGCCGAGCACGAACCGCCGCTCTGCGTCGATACGTGGCTGCCGAAAAAATACTTCAGCTCGAAGATGCCGCGCGGAGTCAGCATGAATTTCTGCGTGGTAACGCGCGACACGGTCGACTCATGCAGGTCGAGCACCTCGGCAATCTCGCGCAGAACCAGCGGGCGCATCGCCACCTCACCATGCTCGAAGAACTGCCGCTGGCGGTCCACGATCGCCTGCGACACTCGCTGGATGGTGTCGAAGCGCTGTTGCACGTTCTTGATCAGCCACTTGGCCTCCTGCAACTGGCTGGTGAGCTGGCTGTGCGAGGCGTCCCGGTTGCGGCGCAGGATCTCGGCGTACATCCGGTTGATACGCAGCTTCGGCATCGCGTCCGGATTGAGCGACGACAACCACACGCCCTTGGTCTTCTTCACGACGACGTCCGGGATCACGTAACGGGTGTCGATCACCGCGAACGGCGTGCCTGGCCTCGGGTTCAGCTTGCCGATGAGTTCCTGCACGCCGCGCAGGCGGTCCTCGTCGCACCGCAGCGCTCGCCGCAGCCGGGTGAAGTCCCGCGCGGCGAGCGCGTCGAGGTGGTCGCGCACGACGATCATCGCCTCCGTCCGGCAGGGTACCGAGGCCGGCATCGCCGCCAGCTGCAGTCCGAGGCACTCGCCGAGGGTCCGTGCACCGACACCCACCGGATCGAAGTGCTGCAGGTACTTGAGCGCGATCTCCAGTTCCTCGATCTCGATCATCGCCTCTTCGGGCAGGATAGTAGCGATCTCGGAGAGGTCCTGCGACAGGTAGCCGTCCTCGTCGAGTGCCTCGATGAGCAGCTCGATGATCACCTTGTCGCGCTCTGGCAGCGGCGTCAGCGACAGCTGGCCGAGCAGGTGTTCGCGCAGCGTCGGGGCGCTGGCGACCTGCTGCGAGTATTCGCTGTCCTCGTCCGTGTCGCGCGCGCCGAAGCTGCCTTCGTCGGACGACCAGCTGGAGTCGGCAACGCCGTCGAATTCGAAGCCGTCACCGTGCTCGGCAGCCTGGTCGGTCGGGCGGTCGTCGCTGCGCGCTTCGGCGGCCTCCGGCTCGGTCACCGTAATGCCCGGCTGCTCGCCCGAGGCAACTCCGCCCGGCAGCGGTTCCAGCGCAGGATCACCGTCATCCTCGCGCTCGAGCAGCGGGTTTTCCTGCAGGAAGCGCTCGAGTTCCTGGTTCAGGTCGAGCGTCGACAGCTGCAACAGCCGGATCGACTGCTGCAACTGGGGCGTCAGCGTCAGGTGCTGGGACAGCCGGAGTTGCAGGGCGTTCTTCATCGCGTCCGACGATCGAGCAGGTGCCGCATGTCGCGCGGGGCCGCTGCAGGGTGACTTGTGTGGAGGCGGGGGATTCTCGGGAGCATGGCCTGGACGGCGCTACAGCCGGAAATGCTCTCCGAGGTAGACTTTCCGAACCAGTTCATTGTAGACGATTTCCTCGGGCTTGCCGGAAGCGAGCACGGTGCCATCGCTGATGATGTAGGCACGGTCGCAGATGCCCAGCGTTTCCCGCACGTTGTGGTCTGTGATCAGCACGCCGATGCCCTTTTCGCGCAGGAATCCGATGATCTTCTGGATGTCGATCACCGCGATCGGGTCGACTCCGGCGAACGGCTCGTCGAGCAGGATGAAGTGCGGATCGGTCGCCAGCGCACGGGCGATCTCGCAGCGCCGGCGCTCGCCGCCCGACAGGCTCATCGACGGGTTGCCGGCGAGGTGCGAGATGTGGAGCTCTTCGAGAAGTTCGCCGAGCCGGGTCTCGACGTCGGCGGGCGACAGGTCGCGCAGCTGCAGCACCGCGCGTACGTTGTCCGCGACCGACAGGCGCCGGAAGATCGATGCCTCCTGCGGCAGGTACGATAGGCCGAGCCGTGCCCGCCGGTGCATGGGCAGCCGCGTCAGAGGCTGCTCATCGATGTGGATCTCGCCTGCATCGACGGCGACCAGGCCC
>CAMDXD010000188.1 GCA_945877995.1 Bordetella parapertussis | reverse complement strand
GACAAGGGCACCAGGGACCTCTGCGTGGTCAGCAACTCGTTGGGCGCCGCCGGTGAACTGCGCGGCCAGATCCTTGCCGAGAACGGCCAGGTTCGCAAGCTGATCGCCGCCTTTACCGTGCGCCCGGGCATGCCAGCTTCCTCCGAAGAGCAGATCCGCGCCGGTGCGATGGACGTCGAGCTGGTCCCGCAGGGCACGCTGGTCGAGCGCTGCCGTGCCGGCGGCGCCGACATCCCTGCATTCTTCTCGGCCACCTGCGTGGGCACCGACATCGCGGCGGGCAAGGAATCGCGCGTGATCGACGGCCGCACCTACGTGCTCGAGACCGCCATCAAGGTCGACTACGCGCTGCTGCGCGCCTGGCGCGCCGACCGCGCGGGCAACGTGCAGTTCCGCGGCGGCAGCCAGAACCTGAACCCGGCCTTCGCCAAGGCCGCGCGCATCGCGATCGTCGAAGTCGACGAGATCGTCGAGGTAGGCGACATCCCGCCAGAACTCATCAACCTGCCCGGCATCTTCATCGCGCGCGTGGTGAAGAGCACCAACCCGTTCGACGCGAAGCAGACGCCGCAATCGAAGACGCGCCCCGCAGACCGGCCCCGCCTGTACAACGGCAAGCCGGCATTGACCCGTTCCGGCATCACGAAGCGCGCCGCCCGGCTGGTGCGCGAAGGCAGCTACGTCAACCTGGGCGTGGGCATCCCGACGATGGTCTCGAACTACCTCGAGGGGCGCGATGTCGTGCTGCACGCGGAGAACGGCGTGCTCGGCTACGGTCGCATGGTGTCGGGCGACCGGGTCGACCCCGACATGTACAACGCCAGCGGCCAGTATGTCGAACTGGTGCCAGGCGCATCGTTCTTCGATTCGGTCACCTCTTTCGAGATGGCACGCAGCGGGCGCATCGACACCGTGATCCTGGGCGCCTACGAAGTCGACGCGACCGGCAGCGTCGCCAACTGGAGCACCGAGAACGCGCGCCTGGGCGGCATCGGCGGCGCGATGGACCTGATCTCCGGCGGCAGCGAACTGATCATCGTGATGGAACACTGCGACAGCAAGGAACGGCCGAAGCTGAAGAAGCAGTGCCGCTTCCCGCTCACCGGCCAGCGCTGCGTCGACTGGGTGGTCACCGACCTCGCGTTGCTGCGCTGGGACGACACGGCCGGCCGCTTCGAACTGCTGGAGACCGCACCCGGCTTCTCGGTGGAAGAGGTGGTGGCCCTGACGGAAATGCCGGTGTTCCCGGTGGCGGCGGTCGGCACGATGGCCTGAGCAGGCCCGTACATTCTTGACCGGATGGAAATACTCAATGGCTGGATCGATGCTTCCTTCCGGCAGCGGCTCGAGGAGGTCGGCGGCATCGTGCGCACGCTGTCCCCGGCGGACCGCTCGACTGGAACCTGAGGCACATCATGATTACACTGCATCGGTAGCCCTCCGGAGGATCACCGTCTTGCCAGCGCCACAGCCTGAACACTATCTCGACCGCATCCTCAATCCGCGCTCGATCCTGATCGTCGGCGCCTCGAAGGACCCGGTCAAGCGCGGCAACCGCGCGATCCAGTCGCTGGTCGCCGACGGGTACGCCGGCACGATCATCCCTATCAACCCGCGCGAGACGGAAATCCTCGGCTTTACCGCCTATCCATCGATCACCGATGCACCGGGCGAGCTCGATATGGCCGTGGTGTGCACCGCTGCGCACACCGTCAAGGCGGTGATCGAAGAATGCGGCCGGCGCAAGGTGAAGGGCGCGATCCTGCTCGCTGCCGGCTTCAGCGAGATCGGCGAGCAGGGCCGCATCCTCGAGGACGAAGTCGTGGCGCTGGCGAGACACTACGGCGTGCGCCTGATCGGCCCGAACACCAACGGCATGTTCAGCGCCCGCCTCGGCTGCAACGCCTGGGGCCTGCCCGACATCCCGCGCGGCCCGCTCGGCCTGCTGTCGAACTCGGCCAATTGCGTCACCTCGATCGTGATGCAGGCGCGCACGCATGGCTTCATGGGCATCAACACGATGCTCAGCGTCGGGAACCAGGCGGACATCGAGTTCCATGAGTACCTGGAGTGCCTGGGCGAGGATCCGGCCGTCTCCGCGGTGATGCTCTACCTCGAGGGATTCAAGAACGCAGCCGCCTTCCGCGAGGTCGCGCGCCGCACCACGCAGAAGAAGCCGGTGGTGATGTACGTCGCGGGACGTACCAGCGAAGGCAAGCGTGCCGCGAAGTCCCACAGCGGCTCGCTCGCCGGCGCCTACGCGATCAACCGCGGCGCGCTCCGGCAGTCCGGCGTCACCGTGGTCGAGCGCCTGTACCACCTGTATCCGGTCGCCGAGGCGCTGAGCCTGTTCCCGCCGATGCGCGGCCGCCGCGTCGCGGTCGTCTCCGAAGGCGGCGGGCCGATCACCGTGGCTGCCGATGCGCTGGTCGAGCAGGGGCTGGTGCTCGCGCAGCTGTCGCAGGAGACGCAGGCGCGCATCCATGCGGTCGTGCCCAATGCCACCGCGATCGACAACCCGGTCGATGCCGGGGGCGGCACCGATCCGCGCGCCGAGTACTACGGCCCGATCGTGCGCGCGATCCTCGAGGATCCGGCGATCGACGCGGTGCTGATCGTCGGCCTGCTCGGGGGCTATGCCGATCGCTTCGGCGAGCAGGCAGCACCGGCCGAGCACGCGGTCTGCGCCGAACTGGGCGCGATGATGCGCGAGTACGGCAAGCCGGTGATCGTGCAGAGCCACTATGCCGACCTCAAGACGCAGTCGCTGCGCATCCTGCGCGAGGCCGGCGTACCCTTCCAACGCCATGTCGAGGTCGCGGTGCAATGCCTCGCCAGCGCAGCCGATGCCTCTGCAGCCCGCGCACGCAACGCTGTCGCGCCTGCCGCGGCAGCCGTGCCGCGCGCGGTGCCGGAGGCGGCAAGCATCATCGATGCGGCGATGGCCGCGGGCCGCGACCTGCTGGAGACCGAGGCGCGCGACCTGCTCATCGCCTGCGGCATCGTGATGCCCGGCCACCTGCTGCTGCGCAGCGTCGACGACGTGGCTGCCGCCATCGTCCGTTTCGGAGACTCACGGCTGGCAATGAAGGTCGTCTCTGCCGACATCCTGCACAAGTCGGAGGCGCAGGGTGTGCTGCTCGGCCTGCAGGGCGCAGGCGCGCTGACCGACGGCTGGCGCAAGATCGCGGCAAGCGCCGAGTCCTACTGTCCCGGCGCACGCCTCGAAGGCATGCTGGTGACGCCGATGGCCCCGCGCGGCACCGAGTTCATCATCGGCATCACCGACGACCCTCAGCATGGCCCCGTGATGCTGTTCGGCCTGGGCGGCGTGTTCGTCGAGGTGATCGGAGACGTCGTGTTCCGCGCGCGGCCGCTGACGACGGACGACGCACTAGACATGATCGGCAGCCTGAAGCATCCGTCGGTACTCGACGGCGTGCGCGGCGCCGCTCCGGTCGATCGCGCCGCGCTGGCAGACTTGCTGGTGCGCCTGTCCCGCGTCCACGAACGGTATCCGCAGATCGCCGAGATCGACCTCAACCCGGTGATCGCGCATGGCGCTGGCCAGTCCATCGTCGACGCGCGCATCGTACTGCGCAGGAACGTTTCCAAACCAGCCTGAAAGGTCCGCCCATGAACGCGTACTGCAAGCGTGTATTGCCCCTGTTGCTCGTTGCTGCGTCGGCCGGCGCGGCCGCACAACAGTACCCGTCCAAGCCAGTGCGCGTGGTCATCGGCTTCGCTGCCGGGGGCAGCGTGGACCTGGTCGGGCGTACGGTGGCCCAGGCGCTCGCGGGCGCATACGGCCGGCCAGTCGTGGTCGACAACCGGCCGGGCGCGGCCAGCCATATCGCAGGGGCGCTTGTCGCCGCGTCGATCCCGGACGGCTACACGCTGCTGGTCAGCAGCCAGGGTGGCCTCGGCACCAACCTCGCGCTGTACACGAAGATGCCGTACAACCCGCTGAAGGACCTGACCCCGGTCACGCTGCTGGTGTTCCAGCCGCAGATCGTGCTCGTCAACCCGAAGGTCGAGGCGCGCAACATCAAGGAGTTGATCGCGCTGGCGAAGGCGAAACCGGGTGGACTCAACTACGGGTCTGCCGGTTCGGGCGGCGTGCTGCATCTGGCTGCTGAACTGTTCAGCAGCATGACCGGCACCAAGATGACGCACATCGCCTACAAGGGTGGCGCACCGGCGCTGGTCGACCTGATCAGCGGCCAGATCGACCTCACCTTCCAGCCACTGCCGGAAGCCCTTCCCCACCTGCGCGGCGGGCGCGTACGCCCGCTGGCCATGACCAGCGCGAAGCGGTCCGCGTCGGCGCCCGACATCCCTACCGTGATCGAGTCCGGGCTGCCCGGGTTCACGTTCACCAGCTGGATGGGTACCGCCGGGCCAGCCGGCATGCCCGCCGCGCTGACGGCGCAGATCAGCGCCGACTGGAACAAGGCATTGAACGCACCCGACGTGCGGCCGCGCCTGATCGAAGCCGGACTCGACATCGCTGGCGGCACCCCGGAGCAGTTCGCCGCGCACATGCGCAGCGAAGTCGACGCGATGATGAAGCTCGTGAAGGAGTCCGGCATTCCCCCGGTCGAGTAGCCGCCCCCCCCGGGTCTGACACCCGGGTCTGACCCGGATTGTGGCCACGGGGTCAGACCCGGATCTTGAGTGGCCTATTCGGTCGGTATGCGGGCGTCGCGGATGGTCTGTCGCCAGCGCTTGGCCTCGGACTCGATCATCCGCTGGAACTGGCCGGGCGCCTGCGTCGCGGGTTCCAGCCCCGTCGCCTGCAGCCTGTCGCGCACGTCGGCGGTCGCCATCGCGCGGCCGACCTCGTCGTACAACCGTTGCACGACAGTCTTCGGGGTCGCCGACGGCGCGACTATGCCATACCAGTTGGTCACCACCACGTCGTAACCGAGTTCGGTCATCGATGGCACGTCGGGCAGCGCGGCACTGCGCTTCACCGAGGTCACCGCGAGCGGCCGCAGCCGCTTCGTCTGCACATAGGGCAGCGAACCGCCCATGCCGATGAAAGTCCCCTGGATCTGCCCGGCGACGGCATCATTCACAGCCGGACCGCCACCCTTGTAAGGAATATGGTTGAGGTCGAGCCCGGCCCTGAGTTTGAACAGTTCGAGGGTCAGGTGCAGCCCGCCGCCGTTGCCGGAGGAGCCGATGTTCAGCTTGCCCGGCTGCGCCCTGGCCAGCGCGAGGAAGTCCTTGACGGTCGTGGCCGGCACCGCCGGGTTCACCATCAGGATGTACGGCGTCTCGGCGACCAGTGCGACGCCGGTGAACGTCTTCACCGGATCGGCCGGTGGCTGCTTCACGAAGTAGGCAGGGTTGATGGTGAGCGCGAGATCGGCGAGCAGCAGCGTGTAGCCATCGCCGGCGGCGCGCGCGACCACGTCGGTGCCGAGCATGCTCGCGGCACCCGGCCGGTTGTCGACCACGACCGACTGCGCCATCAGCTCGGACAGCTTCTGGCCGATGATGCGGCCGGTGACGTCGGACCCGCCGCCCGGCGCGAACGGTACGACAAGGCGGATGGGCCGGCTCGGCCAGGCATCGGCTGCGATCGCCGGCGCGGCAGGCATCGCGGCCACAGCGAGCAGCAGCGGGATCGGCAGTATGGACGGACGCTTCGTGCTCATGGCGGGGACCTTCGTTCGGGAGGGGGGTGGAGGGCTGCGCGGGATGTATGCTGCGTGCGTTCTTTCCTGCCGGCAAGCCCCCGATCAGCCCCACCCGGTTCAGCCGTAGTGGACGATCGCCCGGCCCTGCACCTTCCCGTCGACCGAGCGTGAGCAGTGCTCGATCACCTGGTCGAGGGCGATCGGGAAGCCTATGCGATCGAGGTGGCGCGGCCGCAGGTCGGTCGCCACGCGCGCCCACACCTGCCGGCGCACCGCCATCGTCGCATTCGAGTTCACGCCGATCAGCCGGACCCCACGCAGGATGAACGGAAACACCGAGGTCGCGAGGTCTGCTCCGCCGGCATTGCCGAAGGCCCCGATCACGCCGTGCTCGGTCATCGATCGGGTCAGCCACGAGAGTTGCTCACCGCCGACGCAATCCAGCGCACCGGCAAACTGCGCCTTCTCGAGAGCCTTCTTGCCCATCTCGAACTCGCCACGCACGAGCACCTCGGTTGCGCCGAGGTCCATCAGGTAATCGCGCGACGCCGGCTTGCCGGTGAGCGCGACCACCTCGTAGCCGCGGCGCGCCAGCATGTCGATACCGATGCTGCCGCAGCCACCGGTCGCCCCGTTCACCAGAACCCGGCCACCATCCGGCGCGAGCCCGTTGAGTTCCATCAAGTGGATCGCAAGCGCGGCGGTGAAGCCGGCCACGCCCATCGTGCCCACATCGAGCAACGTCATGCCCTGCGGCACCGGAATCACCCAGTCGGCGGGCACTCTCACGCGCTCGGAAAAACCGCCGTCATGTCTCACCCCGAGCCCGAAGCCATTGACGAACACCGGGTCGCCGGGCTTGAAGCGCGAATCCGCCGAAGACTCGACCACGCCCGCGACATCGATGCCGGCGATGCATGGAAAGCGGCTCATGATGCGGCCGCGGCCGGTGACGGCGAGCGCATCCTTGTAATTGATGCTCGCGAAACGCGACGCGATGACCACCTCGCCGGCGGCGAGTTCGTCGATCGTGGCATCGACCAGCGCACTGCTGACGGCCTTGCTGTCATCCTGGCTGACCCGTACCGCCTTGAATGTGGACATGGTTCTTCCCGTCGATGGAGTCTTCGGCAGCCGGATCTACTCAGCCGGGGGGCCAGGCGAAAGGCCTGCCACCGAGGATGTGCAGGTGCAGGTGGAACACGCTCTGCCCGGCAGCTTCGCCATTGTTGACATTGAGCCGGAACGCGCCGCCGACGCCAAGTTTCTCGGCGATCGCCGGGGCGACCATCATCAGGTGGCCGAGCAGTGCCTGGTCGGCCGGTGCCGCATCGGCCAGGTTGACGATCGGCTTCTTCGGGATCAGCAGCACATGCACCGGCGCCTGCGGATTGATGTCGCGAAACGCCAGGCAGAGGTCGTCTTCGTGGACGATGTCCGCGGGAATCTCGCGCGCGATGATCTTGTCGAAAATGGTTGCCATGGAGTCCTTCTGTCGATGCTGCGGCGGTCGACTGCGGGCGCCGAGCACGGCCGACCGCCCGACGCTGGAAGGTACCCCAAACCCCGCAGCCATTCAGCGGGGGCGCGATGCCGCAGGCGGGACGCGCCCTCCAGGCGAAATCCATCGCCCCCCCCGCTGCAGGCCCCTGATTGTCCACTGGCGATTTCCGCAGCTACGGCAGGCATGCACGTTGCGGAGCAACATACACGGTATGCCGCGCCGGACGCTTTTGTCTCGAAAGGCCTTGACAAGGCGGTTGGCAGAACTTACATTGTGATTGTGCACCGCAACAAAGTGACGGCAAGATAGACGTCATCTTTCGTAGAGACCGCGATGCGCACCTCACTTCCAGCCTTCAAAGCGCGGCTGCCGCGCCG
>CAMDXD010000187.1 GCA_945877995.1 Bordetella parapertussis | reverse complement strand
GACTGCAAGCCCTCGGCCACGAATGCTTACTCTCATCGGCTTGCTTGACGAGGTTTTATTCCATGAAGACGACACGACGCACTTTCCTCATGACTGTCGCGGCAGGCAGCGCCGCTCTCAGTTCGACCGCTTACGGGCAAGCCAGGCTGAGCGAGAAGGACCCACAGGCAGTTGCGTTGGGCTACTTTGAAGAAGCCACCAAGACCGACACCAAGAAGTGGCCCAAATATGCGGCAGGTCAACTGTGCAGCAACTGCGCGCTGTACCAGGGCAAGGGAACCGATGCCTGGGGCGGCTGCCCGCTGTTTTCCGGCAGGCAGGTAGCCAGCAAGGGCTGGTGCAGTGCGTGGGTGAAGAAGGGCTGAGCACGGCAGGCGCACCCGGTGGCGGCACCCGGGAGCCTCGACCACGCACGCGTTGATCCTTCAGGCTTGAGCAGGGCACGGTATTTTCAGGCGCCTCCTGAACGCCATCAGGACCTTTGTCTTTCGGGCCGCGTGGATTGCGATGCTGCGCGAATGGTTCGACCTGAATACCGCCTCCAGCGGCGACCTGCGGCCCTTACACGCCAGTGTGAGGGCCGCGGTGGAGCGCTGCATCGTCGTTGCGCACGGGCGCCCGCCGCCGCGCGGATCGCACGATGTCGTTGCCGAACACCCGCCTCCCCTCCTGCGCCCCCTACTCGGCCTTGATGCCGCGCGCGCGAATCACCGTCGCCCAGCGCTGAAACTCGGTCTTCAGGTAACCGGCGAACTGGGCCGGCGTATCGCCGATCGGGTCGAAGCCGCCGGCGGAGAGCCGGTCGCGGATAGCTGGCTCGGTCACCACGCGCACCACGTCCGCGTTGTAGCGCGTGATCAGTTCCGGCGGCGTTCCGACTGGTGCGACCAGGCCGTTCCAGTTCGATGCCTCGTAACCGGGCAGCGCCGATTCGGCCACCGTCGGCAACTGGGGCAGCAACGGCGAGCGCTTGCTGCTGGCGATGGCCAGCGGACGCATGCGTCCGGAGCGGACATGCTGCAGTACCGATGGCATGTTGCCCATCAGCAGCGAAATCCGTCCGGCCAGTACATCCTGCACGGCGGGCGGGCCGCCCTTGAAGGGAACGTGCACCACATCGAGCTTCGCCATCGCGTTGAACAGTTCGAACGCGAGGTGGGACGCACCACCGACGCCGCTCGAACCGTAGTTCATCTGCCCCGGGCGGCTGCGCACGAGCGCGATCAGTTCCTTCGTGGTCTTCACCGGCAGCGACGGATGTATGACCAGCACGTTGGCGGTGGCGGCCATGTTCACGATCGGCACGAAGTCGCGGTCCCAGCGGTAGGCGAGCTTCTCGTGCAAGGTCGCATTGATCACGTGCGCAGGCGTGACGGCGAGCAGCGTCGCGCCATCGGACGCGGCCCGCGCCACGAACTCGGTACCGATGATCTGGCCACCGCCAGCGCGGTTCTCGACGATCACCGACGTACCCCAGATCTCGGTGAGCCGCGATGCGACGATGCGGGTCACCACGTCGGTGCCTCCGCCGGGCGCGAGCGCGACTATCACGCGGATCTGCTTTGCAGGCAGTGATGGAGCGCCCTGGGCGGACGCGTGCGAAGCCAACATCGGCATTGACAGCAGGGCCAGCGCGATGGGAACGACGGGCGCGCAGTGAAATGGCATGTTCGGTTTACCTGTATTCATCCTGAACCATGAATCGGATCGATCGAATCGCCAATGATGCTCGCGCCGCGGAAATCCTGCGCGCGACCGGCGCGCACCGGCCCGGTGCATCGATGCACCAGGGCGTGCCCGCTGAACGACAGCAAGAGCGGCCCTGCCGCCGTACGTCATCACTTGGTACGATCGCGGGTCGATCTTCGATCGCGAGCGCCGACCGGCGACAGCGCGGCATGTACCGGAGAAGCAGATGTCGAAACCTTCAGGAACGTCCGATCGCATCTACGTGGTGGGGGCCGGCCCGGTCGGAGCGGTGATGACGCTCGCGCTGGCGCAGCGCGGCATCCCGGTGACGCTGATCGAGTCCAACCCCGGGCCGGTCGACGACCAGCGCGCGGCAACCGTGCATCCGCCGACCATCGAGATGCTCGAGGCGCTAGGCATCGAGAACGACGGCTGGGAGACCGGCCTCAAGTCGCCGCTGTTCCACTTCTGGGACCGCGTGACGGGGGAGCGCATCGCCGAGTTCGACCTGGGGCTGCTCAAGGACGAGGTGAAGTATCCATTCTGCCTGCAGTGGGAACAGTACAAGCTCGCGCGCTCGGCCCTTGCACACCTGCCTACAGACGGCAGCGCCGAGGTGCTGTTCTCGCACACGCTGGCCGGGCTCGAGCAGACGGCCGACGGCGTCACCCTGACGGTCGAGACGAACGGTGAGACGCGCACGCTCAAGGGCAGCTACGTGATCGGCACCGATGGCGGGCGCAGCACGGTACGCAAGCTGGCCGGCATCGCGTTCGAAGGCTTCACCTGGGAAGAACGCTTCCTGAAGATCGGCACGACGTTCGACTTCCTGGGCACCGATGCCGGCTTCTGCACGCGCAACTACTTCTCCGACCCCGACGAGTGGCTGAACCTGTTCAAGGTGAAGGGCCCGGGCGAGCCCGGCATCTGGCGCGGCATCTTCCCGGTACCGGCCAGCGAGCCGGACGAAGTCGCCTTGAGCGACGAGCGTATCCAGGCGCGCTTCCAGAAGTTCTTCCCGCGCGCCGGCCGCTACGACATCGCCTATGTCGGGCTGTACAAGGTCCACCAGCGGGTCGCCGACACGTTCAACCGCGGGCGCGTCCTGCTCGCCGGAGACAGCGCACATGTGAACAACCCGATCGGCGGCATGGGCATGAACGGCGGGATCCACGACGCGATGAACCTCGCCGAGAAGCTGGCCGCGATCCGCTTCGACGGCGCATCATCCGACGTGCTCGACCGCTACACCCGGCAGCGGCGCACGGCCCAGGTCGACTTCGTGCAGGCGCAGACCATCCGCAACAAGAAGTCGCTTGAAGAGAGCGACCCGGTCAAGCGCCGGCAGAACCTGGACGAGATGCGCCGCACCTGCGAGGACATCGGACTGCACAAGGCCTACCTGATGCGCGGCGCCCTGTTCGACAGCCTGAAGACCGCCAACGCCGTGCAGTAAGAAATCGGGGGCAGACCCCGATTTTCTCCGGACTTTCTCAGCTGACCTTTTCGGCGAGACCGGCGCGTTCGGCGACCAGGCCTTCGTGCCTGAGCTTGACGTGCACGTCCTGCCCGGTGCCGTCCTTCGACGCGCCACCCCAGCCGTGGGCGGTGGTGTCGATGATCACGCCGTGCGGGTCGCGGACCTTCACTTCGTAGAAGATGTTGCTGAGTGTCGGCACCTCGCCCATGTAGTACTTGCCGCCGGCGGCCTCGACATCTTTCACCGTCTGTTCGACGTCGTCGACCCAGAACCCGAAGTGGTGGATGCCGACGTAGTCCTTGCCGCGTTCTTCGCCGGCCGCTTCATCGGACTTGTAGTTGAGCAGGGCCATGTTGATGAAGCCGTCGGTCAGGTAGACGCCGCGCGCCAGCGAAGAATCGGTCTCGCCGACCTTCTTCATCCCGAACGCCTGCATGTAGAACTGGGCGGCCTTCCAGGGATCGGGAACGCTGAGGGCGATGTGGCGGAGGCGGGACATGGCGGTTCTCCTTTTATCGGGAAGTCGTGGGAAATTCGCTGGGGTCGGCCGTTCGTGCGTTCGTGCAGGTGCACTCAGCCGCGAGCGCATGACCGGATGGCGCGCACGATGCCGACATAGCCCGTGCAGCGGCACAGGTTACCCGACATGTCGCGCCGGATCTCGTCCTCCCCCGCGCAGGGCTTGCGCTGGAGCAGGTCGACCGCGGACACCAGCATGCCGGGCGTGCAGTAACCGCACTGGAGTGCATGCTCAGCCTGAAAGGCTTCGCGCAGCTGGTCGACCAGCGGGCCGGACAACCCCTCGATGGTGGTCACCGCGCGTCCGTCGCAGGCCGCGGCCAGCGTGATGCAGGCACGCACCGGCTGGCCGTCGAGCAGCACGGTGCAGGCGCCACAGACACCGTGTTCGCAGCCGGCGTGCGTACCGGTCAGGTGCAGCGCATCGCGCAGCAGGTCGCACAGCGACGTGCGCGCCTCGATGCGCACCTGCGCGTCTTTCCCGTTCACGGTGAGTCGAAGGTCGATTGCCGCTGCGGCCGGAGCGTTCATGGTCGGTTCGCCAGTGTGTCGTTGACCGCTTCTGCAGCCACCTGCGCATGCAGGTGGCGTGCATAGGCATCGCCGGGTGCGATGGCGTCGGGCAGCGCGGCGGCGATGTACTCGCGCACGCCGGCACGCTGCTGCGCTTCGCTGCCGCTGATCGCAGCCAGTATTGCACGGTCGAGCGCGATCGCAACCGGCGCGCCGCCGGTCGACCCGAGCCACGCCTCGAGCCCTTCGCCACCGCGGTCGATGCACACGGCCAGTGCATGCGCGAATTCGCCGACCTTGCGGCAATGCTTGCGATGCCCCCAGTGCCGGATGCCGGAACCGGGCAGCATGACCGAGACCACGATCTCGGCCGGCTCGATCGCGGTCTCGAACAGGCCGAGGCAGAACGCACGCGCCGGGACGCTGCGCCGGCCGGACGGTCCGGCGAGTTCGATCGTCGCACCGAGCGCCGCCAGCGCGCTCGGCCAGTCGGCCGCCGGATCGGCATGCGCAAGGCTGCCGCCAATCGTGCCGCGGCAACGGATGGCCCGGTAGGCGATCCCGCCCGCGACATGGCGCAGCACGTCTGCGAGCCCGGGCGGCAACCGATCGCCGGACGGCAGGTCTTCGAGCATCGCATGCGTCACGCAGGCACCGATGCGCACTCCACCGTCGGGCAGCACGTCGATAGCACGCAGCCCTTCGATGCGATGGATGTCGACCAGCAGCGTCGGCCGCACCATGCGCAAGTTCAGCATCGGGCCCAGGCTCTGGCCACCGGCGATCACGCGCACATCATCGTCGGCACCAGCGCCAGCCAGCGCAGCCACGGCTTCCTCGAGCGAGGCCGCACGCTGGTACCTGAACGGCGCCGGCTTCATTGCGGTGGCATCCAGGTAAACGCCGGCTCGGCGTTCGGGTCGCCGGCACCCTCGCGCGCGCGCGCCGCCTGCAGCGCCGTCCACACATCGCGCGCGGTCATCGGTGCGCGCGTCACCGACACGCCCAGACCACGCAACGCATCGGTCACGGCATTGCCGATCGCGGCCGGCCCACCGATGCAGCCCCCCTCGCCCGTGCCCTTCATGCCGTAGGCGGTGAACGGCGACAACGTGTGCTGGTGCTCGATGCGCACCTCGGGTACTTCGCCGAAGCCCGGCAACAGGTAGTCGGCGAGCGTGACCGTGCCGGGCTGTCCCTGTGCGTCGTAGCGGATCTCTTCCAGCAGTGCCTGACCGATGCCCTGCGCGACGCCGCCGTAGACCTGCCCGTCGACGATCATCGGATTGATGGTCTGTCCGCAGTCCTCGACGACGAGGTAGTCGAGCAAGCGGACAGCCCCGGTCTCGGTGTCGACCGCGACCCTGGCCGCATGCACGCCCGCCGAGAAGGCGCCAGTCTCGACCGGCGGGCGGTAGCTCGAGAGGAACTCGAGCCCGGGCTCGATGCCGTCGGGCAGTTCATGCACGTACTGCAGCGCCACCTGGGCAAGCCGCGCGAACGGCAGCGGCGCAGTGCCCTCGGGCCCGTGCACGGCCTGCGCACCGACCGACAGCCCGTCGGGTGCGGCCTGCATCAGGTGCGCGGCGATCGCGCGCAGCCGTTCGACCAGCCGGCCGCACGCCTGGTGTACCGCGCCGCCCGCGAGCACGACCGAGCGCGACGCGAAGGTGCCGTTGCCGTAGGGTACGACATCGGTGTCGCCGGCGCGCACGCTGATCCGGTCCATCGGGATCGACGTCACCTCGCTCGCGATCTGCGCGAGCGTCGTCGCATGGCCCTGGCCGTGCGAGCAGACGCTGGTCTCGATGGTGAGCGAACCGGCGATGTCCATCCGGATGCGCGCGCTCTCGAAACCCTAGAGCACGACCGAGCCGCGCGCGAAGAATTCCTTTGCCGTGTGCGCGGTCTGCTCGACGTACCACGCATAGCCGATGCCGACGCGTTCGCGCGCATCCGCCGGTGCGGCCTGCTGCGCCGCGCGCACTTGCGCATGGCCGAGCGCACGCACCGCGGTGTCCATCATCGGCGGGTAGTTTCCGGTGTCGTAGACCAGCCCGGTCGCTGAGGTATACGGAAACGCATCGGTGGGGATCAGGTTGCGTCGCCGCAGCGCGTGCGGTTCGATGCCCAGCACATGCGCCAGTTCGTCCAGCGAGCGTTCCATCGCGAAGCAGGCCGCGGGACGTCCGACACCCCGGTACGGGCCGGTCGGCGCCTTGTTGGTGCAGGCACTCATCGCGGTCGCGCGGTAGTTGCGGATGTGGTACGGCCCGGGCATGACATTGGCCGACATGTTGGCCTCGACCGCGCTGGTCGAAGGCAGCATCGAGTAGGCGCCACCATCGACCAGGTATTCGGCTTCCAGGGCGAGGATCTCGCCATCGCGGTTCGCGTGGAGGGTGACGACCTCGTCGTTTTCGCGCGCATGGCAGGCCGACAGCAGGTGCTCCATCCGGTCTTCGATCCAGCGTACCGCGGTACCGAGCCTGATCGAGATCGCGGCCACCGCGAGTTCTTCCGGATACAGGTTGGTCTTGACGCCGAACGCGCCGCCGACATCGGGCACCACGACCTGGATACGGTGCTGGTCGATGCCGATCAGCTGCTCGGCCAGGAAGTCGCGCTGGATGTGCGGCCGCTGGCAGCAGGTATGGAACAGCAGCCGGCCCTGCGCGCGGTCGAACACCGACAGGCAGCCGCGCGTCTCGAGGGGGGACGGCGCCAGCCGTTCCATCCGGTAGCGCCGGGTCAGGTGTACCTCGGCCCGCGCGACCGCGTCGTCGAAGTCGCCGAAGGTCCGGGTGAACTTCATGAAGTGGTTGCCCGCCCAGCCTTCATGCATCAGCGGCGCCCCGGGCGCGAACGCGGCACGCGCGGAGGCGATCACCGGCAGCGGCTCGATGTCGACCTCGACCAGTTCGGCGAGGTCCTCGGCCCGCGCCCGGCTCGATGCGACCACCGCTGCGATCGTCTGGCCGGCGAAGCGCACCCGGTCGGTCGCCAGGCACGGGTAGGCTGCGGCCTGGAACCCGGGACGGTTCAGCTTCGCGACGATCGGCCGCGCGAGATCATGCAGGTCGGCTGCCGTCCAGAACGACTCGCCGGCGCCGAGTGCCGGCGCACGCACCGCGCGCACCACGCCGTGGGCGACGGTGCTGCGCACGAACGCGAGGTGCAGCGCGCCGGGCCACGGGATGTCCGCGACGAAGCGACCCGCACCGTGCAGGTGGCGTTCATCCTCCGTGCGCCGCACCGGATGGCCGACGCTCGCGTACGCCGCAGATGCCTTGTCCATGCGCGCGAGTGTAGAACGATTCCGGCGCGGTAGCTGCGACTGTCCGCGCGCATCGCGGCGGCGCCAGGCTGCGTG
>CAMDXD010000186.1 GCA_945877995.1 Bordetella parapertussis | reverse complement strand
ACCTTGCGCGGCTGCGGCTCGCCGCGGTACTGGTCGACGACCGCGACCTCGTTGCCGCGCTGCGCATGCTCGACGCGAAGCGCGGCAACGCGTTCGATGCGCTGTTCCTCGACCTGCGCGGGGACGTGCTGCTCGCGCAGGGCGATGCGAATGCCGCGCGCAATGCGTACCAGCTGGCGTTCGACAAGCTCGACGAGAAGAGTCCGTACCGCAACCTGGTCCAGCTCAAGCTCGATGCGCTGGGCGAAGCGAGGTGAACCCCATGAGCAGGACGGCACCCGTGAAGGTCGCACCCTCGGCGCCCGCGCGCCAGGCGCGGCGCAGCCTGCTGCGTGCGCTGTCGGCCGCCACCCTTGCACCGTCCGCGTTCGCCGGTTGCAGCACGGTGGGTGGGGCATACGACCGCCTGTTCGCCGGCAAGGTCGATCCGCGCCTGAGTCCGGCGGTACTGGTGCCGTTCCCGGCCAAGCTGTCCCTGCGTGTGCTCTGGCAGGGCAACGTCGGCAATTCCGGGCGCTACGTGTACACGCCCGCGGTCGATGGCGGGATGGTCTTCGCCATCGGGACCGACGGCAACCTGGCTGCATTCGATTCGGTCACCGGCGGGCTCGGCTGGCGCCAGCAGGTAATCCGGCCGACCGCCGGCGGTGTCGGCGCAGGCAACGGCCTGGTTGCGATCGGCGGGCAGAACGGCGAGGTACAGGTCTACTCGCAGGCGGGCAAGCTCGCCTGGGAGACCCGGCTTTCGAGCGAGGTCCTCGCCGCTCCGGTGATCGCCGACGGTCTGGTGCTGGTGCGCACCGGCGATTCCCGCATCTGGGGCCTGGAGGCCGACACTGGCCGGCAGCGCTGGGTGTACCAGCGCGGTGCGGCACCGACCCTGTCCGTGCGTACGCACGTCGGCTTCACCGTCTCGCGCGGTGCGCTGTTCGCCGGTTTCGGCAACGGCCGCCTGGTCGGCCTCGACCTCAAGACCGGCCTGGTCGGGCTGGACGTCGCGGTGGCGCTGCCGCGCGGCGCCACCGAACTCGAACGCGTGGTCGAGATAACCAGCGTCCCGGCCTTTGACAACAATGAGGTGTGCGCGGCGGCCTTCCAGGGGCGCGTCGCCTGCTTCGATGCGCAGCGCGGCGCGCTTGCGTGGTCGCGCGACATTTCGAGCATCGCCGGGCTGGCCCTCGATTCACGCGCGGTGTACGTGGTGGACGACCGTAGCGTGGTGCATGCGCTCGACCGCGCCAGCGGTGCCAGCCTGTGGCGCCAGGCGGCGCTGCAGTTGCGCAACGTGAGCGCGCCGCGGCTGATCGGCAAGGCGCTGGTGGTCGGCGACTACCAGGGCTTCTTGCACCTGCTCGACCCCGAAGACGGCAGCTTCGTGGCCAGGATCCCGACGGACGGTAGCGCGATCTCGATCGAAGCGCGGCCTGTGGATCGCGGCTTCGTGATCCAGACCCGCAGTGGCGGCGTGTACGCAATCGGCGTGGCCGCCTGACCCGATGCAACCTACCCTGGTCCTGGTCGGCCGCCCCAATGTTGGAAAGTCCACGCTGTTCAACCGGCTCACGCAGTCGCGCGATGCGCTGGTGGCCGATTTCCCCGGCCTGACCCGTGACAGGCACTATGGTCGCGGCTCGTTCAGCGGGCGGCAGTTCCTGGTGGTCGATACCGGCGGCTTCGAGCCGGTCGTGCGCGAGGGCATCGTGCGCGAGATGGCGCGGCAGACCGAGCAGGCGATCGACGAGGCCGACGCGATCCTGTTCCTGGTCGATTACCGTACCGGGCTGACGCCGCTGGATCGTGAGATTGCCGCACGGCTGCGGGTGACCGGGCGCCCGGTGTGGCTGGCGGTGAACAAGGCCGAGGGCATCCAGGACGCGATTGCCGGCGCGGATTTCCATTCGCTCGGCATGGGTACGCCATGGACACTCTCGTCGGCACACGGCGAGGGCGTCGGTGACCTGCTGGCCGACGTGCTGGCGCGTTTCGCGGAGGATGAGCCGGAGCCGCTCTCGTCCGAACCGGAAGCGCCGCAGGCGCCGCGCATTGCGATCGTCGGTCGGCCGAACGTGGGAAAGTCGACGCTTGCCAACGCCCTGCTCGGCGAGGAACGGATGCTCGTGTTCGACCTGCCGGGTACCACGCGCGACAGTATTCCGGCCGACTTCGAGCGCGGGGGCAAGCGCTACACGCTGGTGGATACCGCCGGCATGCGCCGGCGCGCGCGGGTGGACGAGGCGATCGAGAAGTTCTCGGTCATCAAGACCCTGAAGGCGATCGACGACTGCAACGTAGCCGTGCTGGTGCTCGATGCGTGCGATTCGGTCAGCGACCAGGACGCTCACATCGCCGGCTACATCCTGGAAGCCGGCCGTGCGCTGGTCGTTGTCGTGAACAAGTGGGACGGGCTGCCCGCCGAGGCGCGCGACCGCGTGAAAGACGACATCGAGCGGCGCCTGGGCTTCCTGTCGTTCGCCCGTACGCTGTACGTTTCGGCCAGGCGGGGCACCGGGCTCAATGCGCTCCTGCCGGCGGTCGATGCCGCATTTCGCGCGGCGATGCTCCGGCTGCCGACGCCAAAGCTCACGCGTGCGCTGCTCGCCGCGATCGAGAAGCAGACTCCGCCGCGCTCCGGATTCTCCCGTCCGAAGCTGCGCTATGCACACCAGGGCGGCATGAATCCGCCGATCGTGGTCATTCACGGCAATACGCTCGATGCGGTGCCGGCAAGCTACCGGCGCTACCTGGAACACATGTTTCGCACGACGTTCAAGCTCGAAGGAACGCCGCTGCGTATCCAGTTCAAGAGTGGCACGAACCCTTACGAGGGCAGGCCGCGCACGCCCAAGTGATGGGCAGGGTGGACATGCGTGTGCTGCGCCGCAACAGGTGGCTTTGGTCCGGAAAATCCAGTACAGTGTTTTATCAAGAATAAGCGAGGTAGTGCCACGTGAGCGCTAAAGGTCAACTGCTGCAGGATCCCTTCCTGAACACGCTCCGCAAGGAGCATGTGCCAGTGTCGATCTACCTGGTGAACGGCATCAAGTTGCAGGGCCAGATCGAATCATTTGACCAGTACGTCGTGCTGCTCAAGAACACGGTCACGCAGATGGTCTACAAGCACGCCATCTCCACGGTGGTGCCCGCCCGCGCGGTCAGCATCCAGTACGATCCGCCGGCGGACAGCTGAGCCCGGCATTGCGTAATCCGATGATCCGATAGCCGACGGATGTTCGAACGGCCAGATACGGGCAGCCGCGCGCTACTGGTCGCGTTGGGGTCCTCCGAGCGCGACTACGACGAGAGCCTCGCGGAACTGCGCGAACTCGCGGCATCGGCTGCGCTGGAGGTGGCCGGCGTGGTCGGCGGCAGCCGCAATCGGATCGATCCGTCCACCTATGCCGGATCGGGCAAGGTCATGGAGATTGCCGCGCTGCGATCCGAGCTCGATGCATCGGTGGTGATCTTCAACAACGATCTGTCTCCGGCCCAGGAGCGCAACCTCGAGCGTGCACTCGGTTGCCGCGTGGTCGATCGCACCACGCTGATCCTCGACATTTTCGCGCAGCGCGCGCGCAGCCATGAAGGGAAGCTGCAGGTCGAACTGGCGCAGCTCGACCACCTCGCTACACGGCTGGTGCGCGGCTGGACGCACCTGGAACGGCAGAAGGGCGGCATCGGCCTGCGCGGGCCGGGTGAGACCCAGCTCGAGACCGACCGTCGGCTGCTTGGCAAGCGCGTGAAGGTCCTGAAGGAAAAGCTGCACAAGGTCGAACGTCAGCGCTCCACGCAGCGTCGCGCGCGCGCGCGCGGTGCCGCGCTGTCGGTGTCGCTGGTCGGGTACACCAACGCGGGCAAGTCGACGCTCTTCAATGCGCTGACCCACGCCGGGACCTATGCGGCTGACCAGTTGTTTGCCACGCTCGACACGACCAGCCGGCGGATGTTTTCGCCGGCAGGGCGCAATATCGTGCTGTCCGACACGGTGGGATTCATCCGCGACCTGCCGCACGAACTGGTGGCGGCGTTCCGGGCGACGTTGACCGAGACCGCGCAGGCCGACTTGCTGCTGCATGTGGTCGACTTTGCCAGCAACGACCGCGATCGCCAGGTGCGCGAAGTGAACCGCGTGCTGGCCGAGATCGACGCCGACCGCGTTCCGCAGATCCTGGTGTACAACAAGATCGATCAGGTATCGATCGATCCGAAGGTGGTACACGATGAACTTGGCGGGCTGACCAGTGTCTCACTGTCGGCACTCACCGGCGCAGGCGTCGAACTGTTGCGGGTGGCGCTGGATGATTTCTTCGATCGTGCTGAACGTGATCCGGCCTTCGAACCGGATGAGAGAGGCGACGCGCCGATGAACGGGCTGGCACTGCTGCCCGCCCCGGTGATCGTCGATGCGGAAACGTGGACCAGTGGTCCGGGAGGCGCCGCCACAGGCGCCGGGAGCAGGTAACGATGGGTTTGAACGACAACCAGTGGGGAAAGCGCGGCGGCGGAAGCGGCGGCGGGGGTGGTGGGGGTGGCGGCAACAACCAGGGGCCGCCTGACCTCGACGAACTCTGGCGGCGTTTCAATCGCAAGCTCAACGACATGCTCGGCAACCGCAAGCAGGGACCGCGCGAAGTCGGTGGCGGCCCCGGCGGCGGTGGCTTCGGAGGCGGCGGCCTTTCGCCCGGGCAATGGCGCAATGGCGGGCTGCTGGTCGGCGCGATCGTGCTCCTCGGCTGGATCGCCAGCGGGGTCTACATCGTGGCGCCGGCCGAGCGTGGCGTCGTGTTGCGCTTCGGCAAGTTCGTCGAAGAGACGAACCCGGGGCCGCGCTGGCACCTGCCCTGGCCGATCGAACGCGCCGAAGTGGTGAACGTGTCTGGCGTGCGTACCGTCGAAATCGGCTATCGCAACAATCCGCGCAACAAGGTGTTGCGCGAGTCACTGATGCTCACCGACGACGAAAACATCGTCGACGTCCAGTTCGCCGTGCAGTACACGCTTTCCTCCGGCCGCGATTTCCTGCTCAACGTACGCAACCCCGACGAGTCGGTGCTGCAGGCGGCCGAGACCGCAGTCCGCCAGGTCGTCGGCGTGCGCCGGATGGATTCCGTGCTCTACGAAGACCGCGGTGGGGTGCAGGCCGACGTGCTGAAGGTGATGCAGAGTCTCCTTGACCGCTACAACCTGGGCATCCTGATCAGCAACGTGACCATGCAGTCGGCGCAGCCGCCAGAGCAGGTGCAGGCCGCGTTCGACGATGCGGTGCGTGCCGGGCAGGATCGCGAGCGTCAGAAGAGTGAAGGCGAGGCTTATGCCAACGACGTGATTCCCAGGGCTCGGGGCGCGGCAGCGCGCCTGGCCGAGGAGGCCGAAGGCTACCGCCAGCGCGTGGTCGCCACGGCCGAGGGCGAGGCGACTCGCTTCCGGCTGGTGGTCGAAGAGTACAACCGTGCGCCCCGGGTCACCCGCGACCGTCTCTACATCGACGCGATGAACGTGGTCATGACCAATGCGACCAAGGTCGTCGTCGACCAGCGACAGGGCAGCAACCTGCTGTTCCTGCCGCTCGACAAGCTGATCGCCTCGGTCGGTGCTACTGCGCCGGCGGTGAACCCCGGCGATCCAGTCGCGGCGCCAGCGGCGCCGGCGGCGAAGCCCGCTCCGACCGAACCGGCCGCAGCATCCCCCGAAACCGCACGCTCTCGTGATGCGTTCCGCAGCCGCGAGAGGGAGCAGCGTCAATGAAGCCGACTCTATCCCTGGCCCTTGCGGGCATCCTGATCCTGCTGATTATCTTTAGCATGAGCGCGTTCGTCGTCGACCAGCGACAGACGGCCATCGTGCTGCGCCTGGGAACGATCGCGCAGGTGGTCGAATCGCCCGGGCTGAAGTTCAAGATCCCGGTCCTCGATTCCGTGCGCTACTTCGACAAGCGCATCCTGACCATCGATGCACCGGAGCCCGAGCGCTACCAGACGTCCGAGAAGAAGAACGTGCTGGTCGATTCGTTCGTGAAATGGCGCATCGTCGACGTCCGGCAGTATTTCATCGCCGTGCAGGGCAACGAGGCGGCTGCGGTGAACCGCCTGTCGCAGACCATCAACTCGGCGCTGCGGTCTGAATTCGGGTCGCGCACGGTCAATGATGTCATCGCTGGCGAGCGCCAGAAGATCACCGAACTGGTCCGCGAGCGTGCCGACAAGGATGGCCGGGCGATCGGTATCGAGGTGGTCGATGTGCGTATCAAGCGGGTCGACTACACGCAGGAGGTCAGCGAATCGGTCTACCGCCGGATGGAGGCCGAGCGCAAGAGCGTAGCGAACGAGCTGCGGTCGACCGGTGCGGCGGAGGGCGAGAAGATCCGCGCAGATGGCGACCGGCAGCGCGAGATCATCCTCGCCGAGGCCTTCCGCGACGCGGAGCGGATACGCGGCGAGGGCGATGCGAAGGCCTCGGCGCTGTACACCGCGGCGTTCCAGGCCAATGCAGAGTTCTTTGCGTTCTACCGGAGCCTCGAGGCCTACAAGCGCAGCTTCGCTGGCCGGAACAACGTGTTCGTCCTGGAGCCCAATTCGGAATTCTTCCGCTACTTCCGTTCGCCCGGTTCGCCCCAGAGATGACGAGCCGGACAGCTGGCGGCGGCTGAGCCGGCATGGAACCGGGTACGGTACTGCTGCTGGCGATCGCGCTGATGCTGGTCCTGGAAGGGCTGCTGCCCTTCCTCGCCCCGCGGCTGTGGCGCGAGACCTTCACCCGGCTGGTGTCCCTGCCCGACAACCAGCTTCGCTTCGTCGGCCTCACCGCGATGCTGGTTGGCGTACTGATCTTGTACTGGGTCCATTAGAATAGGTGGTTTGCCGTCGTGGCAGCCTGCATCCTGCAGGCATGCCCGATATCGTCCCGTCACGCCCATCGATCCAGACCATGCGCAACTGGCAGCTGCCCGCCCATATCGAAGACATTCTTCCGCCAGAAGCACAGCGGGTCGAGTCGCTGCGCGGCCGCCTGCTGGAGCTGTTCCGCACGCGCGGCTACCAGGTGGTGATGCCGCCGCTGCTCGAGTACGTCGACTCGCTGCGCGTGGGGACCGGCGTCGACCTTGACCTGCGCACCTTCAAGCTGGTCGACCAGTTGTCGGGGCGCCAGATGGGCGTGCGCGCCGACATCACGCCCCAGGTGGCCCGCATCGATGCGTACCTCGCCCAGCGCGAAGGCGTGGCCCGCTATGCCTACTGCGGCAGCGTGCTGCATGCGAGGCCGGCGACAGACAATGCCCGGCGCGAACTGCTCCAGTTGGGGGCGGAACTGTTCGGCCACCCGTCGGTCGAGAGCGACATCGAGGTGCAGCAGCTGATGCTGCGTGCACTGTCGCTGGCAGGGGTCCCCGACGTGCACCTCGACCTCGGGCACGTGGCCGTCTTCCGTACACTGGTCGCGCGCGCCGGCATCGATGCTGCGCTCGAGTCCGCGTTGTTCGCTGCGCTGCAGGGCAAGGATGTGCCTGAAGTCCGGGCGCTCACCTCTGTCGTGGCTTCCCCTTGGCGGGAGGCGCTGCGCAGGCTGCCGGAACTGTATGGCGATCGTGGCGTGCTCGATGCGGCCGCA